>JAITGH010000032.1 GCA_031280855.1 Oscillospiraceae bacterium
CTTGAGCCGTAGTCGCCCAGAGTCTCAATGATCGTGCCCATGTCGCGGATCGGCACGTCCTCACGCAGGAGTGTGCTGAGTATCTTCTGAACCTCGCCATAGCTGAACAGACGCGGGACAACCTCCTCGACCAGCGCGGGCTGAGTCTCCGCGAGATGCTCGATAAGCGTTTGCACCTGTTGACGGTTGAGCAGCTCGTGACTGTGCTTCTTGACGACTTCAGTGATGTGGGTCGCGATGACGCTTGGCGGATCGATGGTGGAGTATCCGTAAAGCTCGGCTTTCTCGCGGTCTGATTTCCGAATCCATAATGCGGGTAAGCCGAAGGTTGGCTCGACCGTCGGGATCCCGTAGATCTCGTCGACTATGTCGCCGGTAGACAGCGCCAGTAAGTGATCTACCATGACTTCGCCGGTGGCGACGGCTACGCCCTTTATCTTGATCTCGTATTGGTTCATCCCGAGCTGGATGTTATCGACAAGCCGTACGGACGGCACGATAATGCCGAGATCCTGAGCCGCCTGCCGTCGAATCATTACGATTCGGTCGGGGAGGTCGCCGCCCTGCGTCGGATCCATCATCGGCACGATGCCGTAGCCGAGCTCCAGCTCGATCGGGAACATGGTAAGCAGGGACGTAACGTTTTTAGGCTTGCGTTTCTCGGCGGCTTCCTCGGAGATTTGCTCGGCTTCGCCAATCGCGGCGATCGGCTTCTTGCTATTGTTGCGTTGAACCATACCGACGGTGATCAGCGTCGCGGCGATCAGGAACGATTGGAGTTTCGGGATACCGGGGATCAGCCCGATTATGAAGATGACTACTCCGCCCATGATCAGCACATAGTACAGCCCGAACAGTTGCTTGACCACGTCGCCGCCAAGTGTGGACTCGGTATTCGAGCGCGTCACGATGATACCGGCGGACGTGGAGATAAGCAGCGCGGGCAGCTGACTTGCAAGCCCGTCGCCCATGGTGGCGCGGCTGTAGACCTCCGCCGCCGTCGAAAGATCCATTCCGTACATCGTTATGCCGATGAGCAAGCCTGCAACGATGTTGATGATCGTGATGATCAAGCCCGCGATCGTGTCGCCCTTGATGAACTTGGACGCGCCGTCCATCGCGCCGTGGAAGTCGACCTCACGCTGGAGGTTGTCGCGCCGTCGCTGTGCCTCACGGTCGTCGATCGCGCCTGTGTTCAGATCCGCGTCGATTGACATCTGCTTACCGGGCATCGCGTCCAGCGTGAACCGTGCGGAGACCTCCGCCACGCGTTCCGAGCCTTTCGTTATCACGATGAACTGTATAATGAGTATGATCAGGAAGATGATGACTCCCACGATCAGATTCCCGCCCGTGATAAAGCCCGCGAACGTCTCAATCACCTTCCCGGCGTGACCGCCCTCGCTGAGGATCAGATACGTCGAGCGAATGTTCAGCGCAAGCCGATAGATCGTTATCAGCAACAGCAATGTAGGGAATACCGAGAAATCCAGTATGTTTTTCGTGTTCATGGAGATCAGGAAGATCACCACGGCAAGCGAGATCGAGAGGATCAGCAGCGTGTCCATGACGAACGCCGGGATCGGCAGTATGATAAGCACGACGGACATTATCGCCGCCGCCGCGAACGCTGTCGAGGAGATCTTCAGCCCGGGTTCCTTCATCGTTACAGTCCTTTTTATGTATTAGCTTGCGGGGAGGCGTTCCCCTGATTTCAGTGCCCTGAGCCCTGACTGCTCATGTTGGCAGGCGATTGCGTTGCTTGAACACGAACAGCAGAACGTCGGCGACCGCTTGGTAGAGTTGCTCCGGGATCGCGTCGTCGACCTCGCAAAGCTCGAACAGCGACCGCGCAAGCGGACGATTCTCGACAGTCGGCACGTTATGAACGCGGGCGAGTTCCTTGATACGCAGCGCGATGTAGTCCGCGCCTTTGGCGACGACGACGGGCGCGGCGTCGACTCCGTCCTCATAGCGCAGCGCGATCGCGAAGTGCGTAGGGTTCGTGATGACGACGTCGGCGGACGGAACGCGCTCCATCATGCGGGAGACGCTCATACGGCGCATCTTCTGCTTCTGGGCTTGCTTGACCTGCGGGTTACCGTCGGTCTGCTTACGCTCGTCAAGGATCTCTTGCTTGGACATACGCATGTCTTTCTCGAACTTCCACCATTGATAGAGGTAGTCGAAGCCCGCGATGATCAGGTACGCCGCGCTCATCTTGATCGCCGTCTCCAGCGCGGATCTCAGCAATTGCAGGAAGGTAAGCTCGAGCCGGAACTCCATGTAGTTTGCGAACATGGGCAACGCCCGCATGTACTCGCTGTACGCGATATAGCCCATAACGGTAAGCTTCAGCAGCGACTTGACAAGCTCGACGACCGTGGTGATCGAGAACATGCGCTTGAACCCGTTGATGGGATTGATCTTGTTGAACTTCGGCATGAGCGTCTTGGTAGTGAAGTTGAAACCGAACTGGAGCACGTTGATCGTCACGCCGACCACCATGGCTCCGCCGAGAATCGGCAACGCCGCAATAGCGACGGTACCCAGCAGTGACGAATACAGCCCCTTGAGCCCTTGTACGGTGAAGTTGCGCTCGACCTCCGCACGGAAGACTCCGCCAAGGTACACGCGGTACACGTTCGCAAGCTGATCCGTGAACAGCGGCAGCAACGCGTACAGCAGGACGAACATGACGAGAGCGCAGACCGCTGCGGTCATCTCTCGGCTGTGCATCACGTGACCCTCTTCGCGCTCCTTTGTTCGTTTGTGGGGTGTAGCTTTCTCGGTTTTTTCCATCGTAGACTTCCTAGCATTAAGGTATGTTAGCTATTAGATAGAGTCTCGAACATTCGGGCAAGCCAGTCGAACATGTCCTCGAAGATCGCGGGCGCGGAGTTCACGTAGACGGGGATAATCGCGGCGAATACGATGAATCCGACCAGCAGTTTCAGCGGCACGCCTACGACCATCATGTGGATCTGCGGTACGGCTCTGGTTATCGCTCCGAAGCAGAACTCAAGCATTAGCCCGGAGGCGAGCACCGGCATCGCGACCATCACAGCGGTCAGGAACATCTTGGAGAACGCCTCCAAGGCGACCAAGCCGATCTCCGGCGCGAACACGGGCGTTCCAATCGGCATTTGCCTCAGCGTAGAGTACAGCATGTCGATCAGGCGAAGCTGTCCGTCCATCAGGAAGAATACGAGCAACAGCGTCATGTTCAGAAGCGACGCGGTAATCGGCGACTGCGAGTTCGTCTGCAAGTCGTAGACGTTCGCCATGCCGAACCCGATCTGCATATCGATCGCGTTACCCGCGACGGAGGTCAGCGCGAAGAATACGTTGGTGATGAACGCCAGCGCGAAGCCGATCAAAAGCTCCGACATTATGATAAGCGTGAACTCGAGTAAGCCGCCGTATGAGATTGTTCCGGACGGCGGTGCGACCGAATAGAAGAACGCGCCTACTGCGAGGATCAGGCATAGCTTCACGCGGTCGGGTACAAGGGCTCGCCCGAAGATCGGCGACGCGTATATCAGCGCTCCGGTGCGCACGATTACCAGTACGAAGTAATCGGCGTGCGTCAGCACGTCGGCGGCGATGGCACTCATCGGATTACCACGTTGATGGACTCGTACAGAGTCCGGATATAGTCGGTGATTTGGTTGATGATGAACGACCCGAAGACGATAAGCGACAGCAGGATCGCGATGATCTTGGGAACGAACGCCAGGGTTTGCTCGTTGATTGAGGTCGTCGCCTGAAAGACGGATACGATCAGCCCGACTACGATCCCGACGATTAGGATCGGCGCGGACGCCGTGATAACCGTCCACACGCCCTCACTGATTATCGTGATTACCTCGCTTGTCTCGATCATCGTTCTCTCCTAGGTGACGAAGAAGCTCTGAACGAGCGTCCCGATTGTAAGCGTCCACCCGTCCGCGATTACGAACAGGATAATCTTGAACGGAAGACTGATCATCGCGGGCGGCAACATCATCATGCCCATCGCCATCAAAGTCGACGCGACGATCATATCAATCACGATGAACGGGATATAGATCATGAATCCGATTTGGAACGCACGCTTGATCTCGCTGGTCATGAACGCGGGGATGAGCACGGAGTTCGGGATCGCGTCCAAGTTTTCGTAGGTGTTCCCGCTGAGGCTGACGAAGAAGCTCATATCGCTTTCGGTAGTTTGGCGCATCATAAAGGAGCGAGTAGGCACCATTGCGCGGTCAAAGAACTCCTCCTGAGCGATTTCGCCTGCGGCGTAGGGTTTGTACGCGTCCTCATAGATTGTGTTAAGCGTAGGTCCCATGACGAACATCGTAAGGAATAGCGCGAGCCCGATGATAACCTGATTCGGCGGGGCGGACTGCGTGCCCATCGCGTTACGCAGGAATCCGAGCACGATAACGATCCGCGTAAAGCCCGTCATCATCAGCACGATCGAGGGCAGCAGCGACAGCACGGTCAGCAGCAGCACAATATCGACCGTATTCGTGCCCTCGCCGAATAGAGCGGAAACGATTCCTTCAAGTGAGCCCATCTAGTCTCGACCGCCTTTCCGGGACTCCCAGACCCGCTTGAATGATTCTGCTATGCCGGGATTCTCCGGTAAGGGTTGAGCCAGTGCGGACGCATCGAGCGATTCCAGCACCTCGACGGCTCCGTTGGTTAACGCGATGAGGTAGAGCTTGCCGTTGAACTCCGCGACGCATAGCATCTTATCGTTTGACAGCGCGAGCCGCTCCCGGATACGTATGAGCCTCGAGCCGCCGTAGAAACCTCGGGCGCCGCGGCTCGACAGCCGAATCGACACAAAGAACAACGCAGCGAGGAATACGACGATGACAACTATCGCGGCAGGTGCGCCGGGCATTAGACGCTCATCCTCATGATCTCGTTGTAGGACTCCAGCACCTTGTTTCGAAGCTGAACGGTAAGGCTGAGCGCGATGTTCGCTTTCTCGGAGTTGATAAGCAAGCCCGCGAAGTCGTCACTTTGCCCGGTGAGAAGCTCGACCTGCCCGATTTTATCGGCCGCGTCAGTCTTCGCCGCATTGTCGATCGCCTCTTGAAAGATGTCGCGGAACGACGCGCCCGTCTTCTCGTTACCCTCCGCCGCCAGTGACGACGTTGCCGAGAACAGCGCGTTCGACGGGAACAGATTGCTGATACCTGTGATTGCAGATATGTTCACTATGTAATACCTCTATAAAACGTAGATTGCAAAGCTTGTGAGATGGCTACTTGCCGATCTCCAGAGTCTTCATCGCCATGTCTTTGAACGTGTTGATTGCGGTAACGTTAGCCTCGTATGCGCGATAGGACGCCATCATGTCGAGCATCTCTTGGACGACGTCGACATTTGGCAGTCGGACGTAGCCCTGCGCGTCCGCGTCGGGGTGCGAGGGATTGTAGTCGAGCTTGAACTCCGACTGATCTTCCACGGTATCGACGACGCGAACTCCGCCCATGCCGCTCGTGCCGCGAACTCCGCTCATACGATCGCGGAACAGCGCGGAGAAGGTCGAGCCTTGACGCTCCGCGAAGACGACGGTCTTACGGCGGTACGGTTCGCCATTGGCTCCGCGAGTGGTGTTGAGGTTCGCCATGTTCTCCGCGATAACGTCCATGCGGTAACGCTCCGCACTAAGCGCGGACGCGCTGATCCCCATACTGTCAAGAAATGCCATCCGGGTTCCCTCCGATTTCGGTAGTGTCATAAATCTATGTATCCGTCGGTCGCGGCGCGGGTTATCCGCTGATCGCGGTCTTAAGGCGGCTAAGCTCGCCGTTCAGTTCAGAGACGATGGTATTGTAGAGAATGCTGTTCTGAGCGAGCTTGACGTTCTCGCTTTCTATGTCGACGTTATTCTCGTCAAGCCTCATAGAGAGGTCGCGGCGAGTCGTGACAAGCGGCGAACCGCTACCGGAGTACTCCCCGAACTTGATGTGACGGTCACGCGTACGTTTTGGAGTTTGTGCGGCTCCGGCGGATTCCAGCGCGGCGCGGTACACGGACTCGAAGTTAACGTCGCCGGCTTTGAAGCCGGGAGTCTCGACGTTAGCGATGTTGTTGCGAATGACTGCGTTGCGCAGCCAGCTTGCCTCCAGACCCGAGTGCAATAGATCGACCGATCCGAACAGGTTATCCCACATGCCCGTTCCCTTTCCCATGTAAAACTATGCCAACGGCACCATTTACATAAGTATAACACATCTTTCTCCATATTGCAAGGGTTTTCGACAACATAATCGAAAAAAATACTGCTTATGTTACCGACCGGGAGTTGGGAATCAAGAACGAAAGACGAGGGACTTCCGCAGAAGCGTTCCCTCGTCTTTCGTCCTTGACTGTTCAAGGTGTTACTCGTCCTCGTCTAGGATGTCGACGCTGACGCGCTTGCCCTCACGCGATGCGATGGCGCGCATGAGGATTCGGATATCTTTCGCCGTACGCCCTTGCTTTCCGATTACGCGCCCCATGTCGGATGGCGCGACTCGAAGCCGGAACAGCGTCTCCGGCATTCCGTTGGAGCTTTCGCGCTCCAACTCCTCGATCGAGATCGCGGAGGTATCCTCCGCGAGGTTCTCCGTCAGGTAGTGCAGTAGATCGTTCACGCGATCACCCCCTGCTTCTTAAGCAGAGTTCTAACGATGTCCGTGGGCTGAGCACCGTTTGACAGCCAGTAGCGCACGCGCTCTTCGTCGACTTTCGTCTCCGACGGTTGGGTGCGAGGGTTGTACGTGCCGATCTCTTCGATGAAGCGACCGTCACGCGGGGAGCGCGAGTCCGCGACGACCACTCTATAGAACGGAGCCTTCTTCGCCCCCATGCGTCTTAGTCTGATCTTTACCATTTCTTTCACCTCCTTATTAGGATTCCATTGTAGTAACTAGTAAATAGGAATTAGCAATTAGCAAATAGTGGTACGATTCCGCCGAACCCACATTAGCTTCTACCTCTGAATCATGGAAGCCATAAGGGCTTCCGTGATTCCCCTCCGTAGGTGGTAGAGCGCGGCGACTAATGTGACGCCGGAGTCACGCCCGTTTCCAAAAGTTTGCGTAACTCAACACATTGTCAAAACGTTACCCACTCGTAGCCTACCGTCCGCCGAGCAGTTTCCCGAGGAACTTGTTGCCGCCCGCGTGCCGCTTCAAGCCGCTGATTTGGCGCGTCATGGTTTGCATCATCTCGAACTGCTTAAGCAACCGATTGATGTCGACGACTTGAGTGCCGCTGCCTGCGGCGATCCGCTTCTTACGTCCGGAGTTCAGTATGGCGGGATTATCGCGTTCCTTGGCAGTCATGGAGAGTATGATCGCCTCCGTCTTTGCGAGCGCTTTCTCGTCGATTTGCGCGTTCCCGAGCGCTTTCGCGTCTACGCCGGGCAGCATACCCGCGATGTCGGCAAGCGAGCCCATCTTCTTCAGCGATTGCATCTGCTCGTAGTAGTCGGTGAGCGTGAGGCGATTGGACTTTATGCGCTCTGCAAGTTCGGCGGCTTGCTTATCGTCGAACGCGGCTTCCGCACGCTCGATCAGCGTTTCGACGTCGCCCATACCGAGAATGCGCGAGACCATGCGATCCGGGTGGAAGACCTCGACGGCGTCGAGCTTCTCGCCGACTCCGGCGAACTTGATTGGCTTACCGGTAACGGCTCGAACGCTTAACGCCGCGCCGCCTCTCGCGTCGCCGTCCAGCTTCGTCAGGAAGATCCCGTCGATTCCGAGCGCGGCGTCGAACGCGCTCGCCGCGACTACCGCGTCCTGACCCGTCATCGCGTCCACTACGAACAGGACTTCGTCGGGGTTGACCTCCGCCTTGACGCGCTTAAGCTCGTCCATCAGCGATTCGTCAACGTGCAGTCGACCCGCCGTATCCAGAAGCACGATGTCGTTACCGTGAGCCTCCGCGTGGCGCAATGCCTCACGCGCTATCTTAACGGGATCTTCCTGCCCGAGCGAGAATACCGGCACGCCAAGCTGCGCTCCGACGGTTTCCAGTTGCGTTATCGCGGCGGGGCGATAGATGTCGCACGCGGCGAGTAACGGGCGGCGACCCTGCGATTTCAGCAGTCCCGCAAGCTTCGCGCCGTTCGTCGTCTTTCCCGCGCCCTGTAACCCGACCAGCATGATCACCGACGGAACCCGACCGCCGGAGTTCAGCCGCTCCGACGTGCCCATCTGCGCGATTAGCTCATCACGCACGATCTTGACGACCATGTTCGCGGGGTTCAAGCCCTCAAGCACGTCGCTGCCGACCGCTTTCTCGCTTACGCGTGCCACGAACTCCTTCACCAGCTTGAAGCTTACGTCAGCCTCCAGCAGGGCGAGCCGTACCTCGCGCATTGCCTCGCGAACGTCCGATTCCGCAAGCCGTCCCTTACTGCGTAGCCGCTTGAATACGCCGCCGAGCTTTTCCGATAACGATTCGAATGCCAACGTTACTACCTCCCGTTACGCCGCTGCGTCCGATTCCACAACCCAGTCGTAATGCGGGTCGAGCTGATCGTTAATCGCCTGTGCGTCGGTGATCAGCAGGAATGGGTTATTCGGGTTCCCGGTCTCGGCGAAGCCGTCGTTCCACGTAACGTCTACGTGCAGCCACTCGCCGTCGATAAGTACGCTGCTCCACGCGTGCTCCATCGGCTCGCTGGACAGCTTGCGCCATGTGATCCCGTAGTGAGTCGCCATCAGGTTGAACAGCGCGGTGTAAGCCTCGCAAGTTCCGGTGCGGCTGACAAGCAAGTCGTACGCCGTCGATCGCCTCAGCGAATTGTCGTACGTCGCGTGATTGCAGATCCAGTCGTTGATCGCCCGCACTTGCTCCCGAGCCGTGGGCATTACCGGGATCGCCGCATACGCCTTGGCAAGCTCCGTGTTGAACGTCTCGACCATGCCCGGGATCTTGCTTGCGGAGTACGAGTACTCCGGTTTCAGCAGTGTGATCGCTCCGCTGTTGTAGTACGTAAAGCCCAGATGCTTCTTGACATAGAACAGCTCCGGATGGCGAGCTATCAGTGCCCAATAGCGGTCGAAGACCTGCGCGTCAGCGTCGCTGTGGACGAGCTTGAACTCCTCGACCGGGATTTCAGTCGAGAGCGCGGTGAGACTCTGCAAGATCAGCTGATTCAGCGGGTCGGACTCCGCGATAACGTCGGAGACTTGCGGCGACGGTTCCGGCGAAGCGGTGACTTGCGGCGACGGCGACGGTTCTTCGGGCGAGTCCTCGAATTGCGGCAGCGGAGCGCCGACGTACGTCGCGATCAGCACACTGCGAGTCGCTTCGTCGTACGTCGCCACGTAGCCGAGCAGCTCCGCAAGATCCGCGAGCTTGAAATAGTTGCGGTCGTCAACGTTGACGGCAGTCGCGAAGGACAGCCGTGAGATGCCGATGAAAAGCGCTTGATCCGCCGGGCTGACGGTGATCTCGGCGTATTGCTCCTGCGTGGGAACCTCGCCGCTGTACGGTTCGCCGGGTATCAGGCGGATCACGGAGATCTCCTGATCAAACAGCACGTCGAACTGCGCGGCGGTGCCGTTAAGCGCGACGGCAAGTTCCCGCAGCATGAAGTAGTTGTAGCCCTCGACGTGATAGCCCTTGAGTGGCGCGGCGATTCCGTCGACATAGACCGCTTGATTCGACGCATACCCGTTAACCGGCGGATACGGGTCCCCAACCAGATGAACGGACTCCGCCGGCGCCGAGATCGGGGCGGACAGCGCGAATAACAGTACCGCGACCAGCAGTACGGACAGCTTACGTTTCAACATTGATGACCTCCGTTTTGAATGTGACGACCGCGTCCTGCGGCGCGTCTGTGGATTGCGCGTCCTGCGGCGCGGTTGCGGACAAGTCTACGGATTGCGCGTCCTGCGGCGCGGTTGCGGGCAGGTCTGCGGATTGCGCGGTTGAGTTGCCCTTGACAACGCCGAGCAGCTCGTAGATCTTGTTACACAGGTCGAGAACTTCCTTGCTTCGGAACCGTTTCTGGTTAAGCTCGTTGAGTTCGAACAGATGCGCCTCGATCCCGTGGGCTATGGCTTGAAGCTCGTCATTTCTCGCGATGAAGCCGATTTTAGCTTCATAGTCCTCCAGCGCGGAGCCGGAGCGCACCAGAACGTCTCGCACCGCTTGCCGCGTTATTTCGTCGGACTCCGCGATCTCGGACAGCGACAGATTGTCGTGATAGTAGGCTTGCATGAGCGTGAGCTGACGCGCCGTCAGCAGTTCGCCGTAATAGTCCATCAGCAGTGTCATGCGATCGGTCGTTTCGATTGTGTCCAGCCGCGCTTTAGGCTTGTCGGTCAATGCCATCGCCTCCTTCATCGTCGGGTATTGCCGCGGAATCGCCGTGGAATCAGGCGGTCCGTGGGTGTAAAGCTAATTGACTCTACACATAATAGCACAGTAGCTCGCGCTTGTCAACAACTTTTTTTGAAGAGTGCGTCTAAAATGAGCACGTCTAAAATCGGTAGCCGGGCTCGGAAAAAAACACTTGACAAATCGGCAAAAGTGTGGTATAATAGGGGTATGTGCGATGAAGGGGGGGGCGGGCGATGGAGTACAAGTACAAAACGAAGGGCGTGTGCGCAAGCTCCGTGACGATCAAGGTCGACGGCGCGGTTGTCACGTCCGTGGAATTCGACGGAGGCTGCAACGGCAACGCAAAGGGACTGGGCAAACTTGTCGTTGGTATGCCGGTCGCCGACGTTGTCGAACGGCTCGGCGGGATTCGGTGCGATCGTAAGCAAACCAGCTGTCCGGATCAACTCGCGAAGGCACTTACCGAGCTTATGCGAACCTCCGAAACTGACCGCGAATCAGACGAAGCCGCCGCCGCACCGTGAGACGCTTCACTATCCTTGCGGACGACGCTAACCAGAGGATCGACCGTTGGCTTGAGAAGTCGATGCCGATCCTGCCGGGTGCACTCGCTCAAAAGTATCTGAGGCTCAAGCGCGTCAAGGTCAACGGCAGAGCGGTCAAGCGCGATTATCGGCTCGCAACCGGCGACTCGCTCGAGCTTTACATCAACGACGAGTTCTTCGGACGCGTGACGGAGGATAACGCGTACCTCGCGATCGCGTCGCCGCGAATCGACGCGCTGTACGAGGACGCGAACGTGCTGCTCGCGCTCAAGCCGTCCGGTATGCTCTCGCATCCTGCGGACGGCGAGTACGTGAATACT
>JAITGH010000041.1 GCA_031280855.1 Oscillospiraceae bacterium
AAGTTTTGGATGCAATAGCGTGTCAAAGTGCGGGAGCACCCAAGACTTAGCGGTGAAGTAAAATGGCTATACCAAGATCGTTCATCGATGATCTGATCGAGCGAAGCTCGATTGAAAGCGTGGTCGGCGACTATGTTCAATTGAAGCGGCAAGGCGGCGATCTGTGGGGCTTGTGCCCGTTTCATAACGAGAAGTCCGCGTCGTTCCACGTAACGCCGGAGCGTCGGCAATACCACTGCTTCGGCTGCGGCAAGGGCGGAGGCGTGGTGAACTTCGTTATGGAGATCGAGAACATCGGATTCGTCGACGCGATCCACTATCTCGCGAAGCGCATCGGCGTTACCGTACCCGACGACGGCGAAAGCGCGGAGGCTTCCCACAACCGCCGCCGCACACTCGAGCTGTTGACCGAATCCGCCAGATTCTTCCACGAACAGCTCAAGGCTTCGCACGCCGCCATGCAGTACCTTGAGAAGCGGCGAATTCAGTGGAAAACTGCGGTACGGTTCGGGCTGGGCTATGCGCCGGAGGGGTGGGGAGCGCTAACGGACGAGATGCGCCGACGCGGGTACAGCGACCTTGAGCTTAGCCTCGCGGGGCTTACCGTCAAGGGTCGGAACGGCGGGTTGCGTGACAAGTTCTACAATCGCTTGATGTTCCCCGTAATCGACCAAAAAGGTCAAGTTATCGCGTTCGGAGGGCGCGTAATAGGCGATGGGGAGCCAAAATACCTCAATTCACCCGAAATTCCCAATGTTTTTTCCAAGCGCCGCGTATTATATGGCGTAAATCTGGCAAGAAATACGAAAAGAGGTTTTTTCATACTATGCGAGGGCAACGTGGATGTTGTATCACTGCACCAGGCGGGATTCGATAACGCCGTCGCCTCGATGGGTACCTCGCTGACTCACGAGCAGATCGCGCTGATCGCTCAACTGAAGATTCCCGAAGTCGTCGTCTGCTACGACGCCGATAACGCCGGAGTCAAAGCGACCGACCGCGCTCTTGACGAGCTTGCGAAAAGTAACATCAAGCTAAGCGTTGTGAACGTCACCGGCGGCAAGGACGTCGACGACTTTCTGAAGGCGAGCGTTGACTCGTCCGCGCAATTTGAAGGATTGCTGGAGAGCCGCAAGGACGACGTCAACTATCGGCTCGACCGCCTAACCTCCGAGTTCGACCTCTCGCTTGACGATCAGCGAGTCGCATACCTGCGCAAGGCGATCGAGCTTTTGGCAACGTTCGACGCCGTCAAGCGGGAAGTCGCGTCGCGCAAAGTCGCGCAGACTGCGGGCGTCGCGCCCGACTTCGTCTCATCGGAGACCGCGAAAGCGGCGGAGCGACTGCGCCGCAATTCATTGCGTAACCATGAGCGCGAGGTCACTCAACCCGTTCGCACCTTCAACGAAGTCGCACGCCGAACCGGACTGCGGTATTCGAACCCCAAATCCGCCGCCGGCGAAGAGGGTATCATCAGAGTCCTCACGCTTGATCAGTCGCTCATCGCTTCGCTTCCCATCGCGCCGAGCGAGTTCAGCTCGCCGGAGCTTGCGCGGATCCTCACGGCGATCCTCGAACGCGGCGACGCGAGTATCGCAAGCCTTCAATCCACGCTATCCCCGGAGGATATGGCGATCATGGCGCGGATAAGCGAGCAAGAGGAGAATCTTGCCAACTCCGGTCAAATACTAGCCGATTACATAGCGGCGGTTCGCCGCGAGAGGATGCTGCAATCAGGAGATATACTAAATCTGGTTGCGGCGAAAAAGGAACTACTGGGATAAAGGAGAGAGACATATGAACACGAAACTTATGGAGACCGAAGACAGAATCATGAGCCTTGTCGACCTGCGATTCCAAAAGCTTGTAGACAAGGGACGTGCGAACGGCGACGTCGTCACCGTCAAAGACATCATGGACGCGCTCGAAGAACTGCACATATCGCCCGAGCAAATCGACCGTATCTATGAGCGGCTCGAGAACCTTGGGATCGAGATGAGCGAGGAGACCGACAACGCCGCTAACGCCGCACTCGATGAGGAGCTGCTGCCCGGCTCCGACGAACTTGACGAACTCGAAGAGGTTGAAGAGATCGCGGAGGAAGAGATGGTCGACCCGGACGCGCTTGCCGAGACGTTCAGCCTTGACGACCCCGTCCGCATGTACCTTAAGGAGATCGGCAAAGTCCCGCTTTTAACTGTGGAGCAGGAGCAGAAGCTCGGTGAGACGATGTCAAACGGCAGTGAGGAAGAACGCTTCCGCGCCGGTAAGGAGATGTCCGAGGCGAACCTGCGTCTGGTGGTCAGTATCGCGAAACGCTATGTTGGGCGCGGGTTGCTGTTTCTCGATTTGATTCAAGAGGGCAACATGGGATTGCTGAAAGCGGTGGAGAAGTTCGACTACAGCAAGGGATATAAGTTCAGCACCTACGCCACGTGGTGGATCCGCCAAGCGATCACTCGCTCGATCGCGGATCAGGCGCGAACGATCCGCATACCCGTGCACATGGTCGAGACGATCAATAAGGTCATAAGAGTCTCCCGCCAGCTATTGCAAGAACTGGGACACGACCCGAAACCCGAGGAGATATCCACAGAGATGCACCTGTCCGTTGAGAAAGTGCGAGAGATCCTGAAGATCGCGCAGGAGCCCGTGTCGCTCGAAACGCCGATCGGTGAGGAGGAGGACAGCCACTTGGGCGACTTCATTCCCGATGAGGACGCGTCCGAGCCCGCCGAAGCCGCCGCCAATACGTTCCTGCGTGAGCAGCTGGACACCGTGCTTGACAGCCTTACGGATCGTGAGCGCCGCGTCCTGAAAATGCGATTCGGGCTTTACGACGGTAAGGCGCGTACCCTCGAGGAAGTCGGGCACGACTTCAACGTAACGCGAGAGCGCATCCGCCAAATCGAGGCTAAGGCGTTGCGGAAACTGCGTCACCCCAGTCGCTCCAGAAAGCTTAAAGACTTCTTGGTATAAGCATGGACTATCCGTCACTGATCTACAGCCACGGCGCGATTGACGGTGTGATCGCGGCCGAAGTATTCGAGGACTTGAAGCTCGACTTATTGCTTACGCCATCGCTGATCGCCGCGCTGTCGAGCCAATGCCCGGAGTCCGACATTTCGGCGCGCCAAGCCGCGTATGCGTCCATCGCGGCCGACTCCGCCGGGTACGAGACGCTGCTGCAAATCGTCAGCTCCGCAGAGTCGCTGTATCGATTCTACATCGACGCGGACAGCGAGGTCGAGCGCGACTACGCATTCGCGCATATCTGCGGCTTGAACTCTCGCTTCGCTCGGCTTGCGGCGATCGCGCCCGGCGGCGACGCGCTGGTCTCACGATTCCGCGAGTCATTCTCCGCCATGGTCGACTCTCTCGAGTTCCGAGAGCGCGACGCGCAGCTTGAGCGCGTGCTTCCGCTTGCCAAGCGAGTCGCGACCGTGCGGTTCGTCATGCGCGGCGATAACCTTAAGCTTAACCTCGACGACGGCGCACCGTCACTCGCGGAGCGCATCTACCGCAGTGCGGCTGATCTCGAGCTTGGTATAACCCAAGAGCTGTCGAACCCCGCAATGCGGCTGAACGCACGTATTTACTCCGCGATCGCGCAACTCTCACCGGTCGAGTTCACCGCACTGCGGGAGTTCTACGAGCGATTCGGTGACGGGTTCGACCCCGCAATCTTGCGGTACGCCTTGGAGCTGAACTTCTACCTCGAGCCGCTGCGACTGCTCGGGCGAGCCGCCGAAGCGGGCATGAGCGTAACTTTGCCCGCGATCTGCGAGGAGCTGCGATTCCGCGCAAGCGGTTTGTGCGATTTATCGCTGCTGTCCAAGTCGGCGCATACGGAGATCGTGGGTAACGACGTGTTCCTCACGCCGGAGGAGCCGTTCTTCTTCCTTAGCGGAGCGAACGGCGGAGGCAAGACGACGTACCTGCGGTCAGTCGGAATCGCCGCGCTGTTTGCGCGAAGCGGGTTGCCCGTAACGGCGGAGTCCGCGACTCTGTGCGCCTACAGCGCGATCCATACGCATTTCCCGCGTGATGAGCAAGGCGAAAGCCGACTCGCGGAGGAGCGTCGGCGCGTCGACGCGATACTCGGACATCTGCCCGCGAAGTCGCTGGTACTGCTTAACGAGACCTACTCAACGACGACGTACGAGAAGTCGTCGCAGCTTACCGCGCAGCTGTCCGCAAGGCTTAGCGAAAGCGGCTCACACTCGATCTACATAACGCACCAGCTTTCCGCCGCTGACAGCGCGTTACCGCTTTTGACGGTCAGCGTCGATTCGGAGAATCGGCGCACGTACCGCGTCGTACGCGCAGACTCCCGCACCTCGTCCTACGCCTCCGACATCTTGCGGAAATATGGGTTGTCGCGAGAGGAGCTGGAGAATAGTAAGATAGTAGATTGTGATTAGGAAATAGTGGAGTGCTTCCGTGGTTCGCGCTCCACTATTTCCTATTTCCTGAAAAAAGTGCTTGACAAAGGTTTGGAGATGTGATATTATACATACAAGTTTAGTATATATTAATGGAGGAACACACATGTCAAAGATTGCCAATTCACTGGTAGAGCTAATCGGCGGAACTCCGTTGCTGAAGCTGACGAACTACGCGGCCGCGCAGAAGGTTGGAGCGGATCTGGTCGCGAAGCTGGAGTACTACAATCCCGCAGGCAGCGTGAAGGATCGCATTGCGTGGGCGATGATCCGAGACGCGGAGGAATCCGGGAAGCTTAAACCCGGCAGCGTAATCGTAGAGCCGACGAGCGGCAACACCGGAATCGGGCTCGCGTCCGTCGCCGCCGCTCGCGGCTATCGCGTTATCCTGACGATGCCGGAGACGATGAGCGTCGAACGCCGCAAGCTGCTGTCCGCGTACGGCGCGGAGCTTGTACTTACGGAGGGCGCGAAGGGCATGAAGGGCGCGATCGCTCGCGCTGACGAAATCGCCGCGCAGACTCCGAACGCGTTCATCCCGAAGCAGTTCGAGAACCCCGTCAACCCGAAGATCCACTATGACACAACGGGCCCGGAGATCTGGGACGACAGCGACGGTAAGGTTGACGTACTGGTGTCCGGAGTCGGAACCGGCGGCACGATCTCCGGCGCGGGCGCGTTCCTCAAGTCGAAGAATCCGAACCTGAAGATTGTCGCGGTCGAGCCTGACGATAGCCCCGTATTGTCGGAGAATCGTGCGGGTCCGCACAAGATTCAAGGGATCGGCGCGGGCTTCGTGCCCGATACGCTCGACACCGCCGTATATGATGAGATTATCCGAGTGAAGAGCGACGACGCGTTCGCCACCAGCCGCGCCGTTGCGCGCTCGGAGGGTTTGCTTGTCGGAATCTCCAGCGGAGCCGCGCTGTGGGCGGCGACTCAACTTGCGCTGCGCCCGGAGTTCGCCGGGAAGTCCATCGTCGTTATCCTGCCC
>JAITGH010000039.1 GCA_031280855.1 Oscillospiraceae bacterium
CTGCGAACTGCTTACGCCGACGCAAGAGGCGCTCGACCGAGCGGGAGTGACGTTCTCCGGGTTGGAGAGTTATTCGGAGGTCAAGCAGCTCGAGCGCGTGCTGGGACGCTACGACGCGGAGGATATGCGCATCGCGATCTCTCGAGCGGAGTCGAGACTTACCGCCGTTCTGGACAAGCTGGAGTCAGAACGCAAATCGAAGGGGCGCGTATTCGCGGCCGTCGCGCTAAGCGCGGGCTTGATGACCGCGATCGTACTGCTCTAATTTTCTGGAGGGTGGAACCGTGAACATAGACTTAATCTTCCGTATCGCCGCCGTCGGGATTATCGTTGCCGTTTTGAACTTACTGCTGTCCAGGTCAGGCCGTGAAGAGCAAGCGTTGATGACCACTATCGCGGGTCTGGTAGTCGTGCTGGTGATCATAGTGCGGGAGATTAGCGGGCTGTTTAACCTGATCAAGCAGCTGTTCGGATTCTAGGCGATGGACATCTTACTAAAGGCCGCCGCGATTGCGATAACCGCAAGCGTACTCGGGCTCGTCATTCGCAAGCATACGCCGGATCTGGAGATTATGCTGACCCTGGCCGCCGGAGCCGCGATCTTCATCGGAGCCGCCGCGCTCATCGCTCCGCTGATCCGATTCATGGACGAGCTTGCGGAGACCGCGGGACTCTCGTCCGCGATTGTCGCGCCGGTTTACAAGGCGCTGGGAATTGCGATCGTCGGGAAGATCGTCTCCGACGTTTGCAAGGACGCGGGACAGGCCGTACTGGCAAGCTCCGTGGAGTTGTGCGCCGCGCTGTCCGCATTGATTTGCGCCGCGCCGCTTATGCGCACGGTTCTGCATATGCTTCGCGAGCTTATCTAGCGACAGGGGTGAGTTAATGGATACGCAACAGATACTGACGGACGCGCTTCCGAAGGCGCAAGCCGCGTTCGGCGGCGCGATGCGAAGCGCGGCAATCGTACTGGTCGCCGCGATCTTGGTCGGAGTGGCGCGGCAGTTCTGCTCCGACCAGAGCGCGTGGACGGTGGATCTGGCGGGAGTGCTTGCGATAAGCTTCCTCGCGATTGGCGACGCGAGCGCGTTCATGGGACTTGGCAAGAACACGCTGGCGGCATTGGGCGATCTCGCGAACCTCGTATTGCCAATGCTTGCAGGAGCAGCGGCGGCAAGCGGAACGCCGAGCGCCGCCGCCGCTCAGTTCGCCGTCACCGCGCTGTTCATGGACGCGCTTATCATAGTCGCGGAGCGCGTACTGCAACCGCTGATATTCGCGTACCTCGCGGCGGAGGTCGCGGGCGCAGCCTCCGGCAACGATGCGATGAGCGGAGCCGCAGGGTTCCTCAAGTGGCTGTGCACGACGGTGCTAAGCGTCATCGTACTCGTATTCGTAATCTACTTGAGCGTAACGGGAATCGTAAGCTCGACAGCGGACGCGGCAGCCGTGCGTGTCGCGAAGACGACGATAAGCGCGGTATTGCCCGTCGTCGGAAGTATAGTCGCGGACGCGGCAAGCAGCGTATTGGCGGGCGCGCTGACGCTTAAGAACACGATCGGGATAAGCGCGATGGTCTCGGTGCTGACGCTGTGCATGGCTCCGTTTTTGAATCTCGGGGCGCAGTATTTGATGTACAAGGCGGCAAGCAAGCTTGCGGCGGGAATCGCGGGCGGACGGATTGCGAGGCTGGCAAGCGGGATCGGGACGGCGTTCGGGCTGATGCTTGCGACGGTCGGTGCGTGCGGGCTGATGCTGTTCTTCTCGCTGATCTCGATGCTGTCGATACGGCAATAGGAGTGTGGAATGATAGATGCGTTGCGGGAGTGGATCATCGCGCTGGCGGCGGCGGCGTTCATCGGCGGGATCGCGGCTGCGCTTGCGCCGGAGGGCAAGATGCGGCGCGTTGTGAACTTGGTCAGCGGCTTCATGCTCGTCGCCGTCATGCTTGCGCCCGTCCGCCGGTTTGAGCTTGACGATTACGCCCGGTTCCTCGAGGAGTTCCGGGTTCAAGCGGACGAATATCGGCTGGAGTTCGAAAACGTGCCGGAGTCGGACGTGAAAACCATCATAGAAGCCAAGACGGCCGCATATATTCTAGATAAGACAGGCATAACGGCGCGGGTGAAGGCTCGCACGGTTGACGGCTCGGAGTACCCGTTGCCGTGGGAGGTCGAGCTTACCGCAGAGTACGACGTTACGGCAAGCCGACTGATAGAGTCCGAGCTTGGTATCCCGAAAGAAAGGCAGAAATGGGTGACGCGATGAAATCGACGAAACTCTCGGCAGACTCGGTTGTGAAGTTCGCGCTCAAGTACAAGTATGTGCTGATCGCGATAGCGGCGGGTACGATCTTGCTGATGCTTCCGAGAACGACGTCGGGGCAGGCGAGGGACGCTCCATTGACGAACGCGTTGACAAGCGCGGAGTTAGCGGGCTATGGCAAGCTCTCCGACGATTCCGCGTCGGAGGTAAAGCTTGAGGAACTGCTGTCAAGGCTTGAGGGCGCGGGCGAGGTTACAATCGCGCTTAGCTCTTCCGGCGCCGTCGTGATGTGCGCGAACGTCAGCCCGGAGCTTAAGCTTAGTATTACGCAGGCCGTGTCCGCATACACCGGGCTTAGCTCCGATCGGATCATCATACTAAAAGCGAGGAAATAGCGGCGTTGCCCGGGTTCCGCTCTCGCCGTTCGTAATAGCAATTCAGCATACCGGATAGGAGACCAATAATGAAACTGTTCAGACGTAACGCGATTATCCTGACCGTAATAGTGTTCGTATGTGTGGCGGTGTACTTAAACTGGGCGTACAACAATGGTGAGGGCATCGACCCGCTGATCGCCGACACGAATCAACCGGAAGCGTCCGACGTCGCAGCCGACGATAGCGGGATGTTCTATGAACACTCCGGCGAGGGCGATCAGATCCCGCTTTCCGACGATACCGGCTCCGACGAGAGTTCCAACCCGGTTCAAGACTACTTCGCGAACGCCAGGCTATCGCGCCAGAAAGCTCGCGACAGCGCCGTGACTATCCTGCGCGAGACCAGCGAAAGTACCTCCGCCTCCCAAGAAGTGGTTGACGAATCGCTTTCCGCGATCGCCGCCATGGCGACCTATTCGCTCAGCGAGGCCGAGATCGAAAGCCTGATCCGAGCGAAAGGTTTTACGGAGTGCGTAGCGTTCCTCAGCGACGACGGTATCATCGTCACCGTACCCGCACCGTACGAGGGGCTTTCCTCCGCCGCAGTCGCGAAGATTACGGACATCGTGACTTCCGAAACCGTGCTCGGCTACGATCAGATCAAGATCATCGAAGTCAAGTAGCACGCCTTTACAAATAGCATGGCGGCGTACAGTCAGGCACTTCCTGATTGTACGCCGCGTGCAAGTGTTAGGGCGGGTCTACCGCATACCCCCGAGGAACAGCAGAACCTGCGCGACGACCTCGTACAGCGTCTCCGGGATCTCATCGCCTACGCTTACTTGTTTCAGCAGTGCGGAGACGGATGCGTTCTCCACGATCGGCACGCCGGAGCTTTCCGCAGTGCGCACGATGTTGTCCGCGACCGCGCCCTCACCGAACGCGGCGAGTACCGGCGCACCGTTGCGAGCGGGATCGTACTCCAGCGCGGCAGCGATCTTTCGGGGGGAGGCCGCGTGTGCGGCGTTACTGCTCATGCCGTCAGTCGAGCATCGACTCGCTCTTTCGCGAGATGAGCGACTTCGTCTTCCAGCGACCCGTGGCGAAGTAGATGCAGCTTACGATTACGTTCAGCCCGAACGCGACGATCATCGAGTAAAACAGCACCGCCGGATCCCCGCCGGGCTGACCGCCCGTGACGGCCTCCGTCTTCGTAAGCTCGATCCAGATCCACGTCAGCGGCAGCCGAATCACGATATTGGTCGAGATCATGATCCAAAGCTGAGCCATAGTGTCGCCCGCGCCGCGCATTACTCCGCCGACCGTGTTCGCGACCGCCATCATCAGATAGCACCAGATAATGATCCGCTGCATATGTACGCCGACTTCCACGATGCGATCGGCACGGTCAATCGCGATTTGCAACAGAACGGGATCGGTTATCGACGGATCGTGGGTGATGAACAGCCGCATCAGTGTCTCACCCTTGAAGAAGATGACCACCATAACGACGACCGCCAGCGAGACCGCCGTCGTCAAGATTATTCGGAATCCCTGCGAGACGCGATCCAGCTTGCCCGCGCCGATGTTTTGACCCGCGAACGTACTTGACGTCATGTTGAACGTCTGCGCGGGCATCATCGCGAACTGGTCGATTGCCATGACCGCCGTATTGACCGCTAAGAACAGATCCTTGTCGAATGAGCCGCTGCCGACGGGGAACTCGATCCGGATCCCCGCGACCAGGCGTTGAACCAGGACGAAGCTTGCGGACATGATCAGCTGCTGCAATCCGCTAGGCAGCCCGATCCGCACGATTTGCATTACGATCGGCTTCGTCAGCCGAATCGTGTGGCGGTTGATCGTGACGGTCTCTTTCATTCTGGTAATGCGCCATA
>JAITGH010000057.1 GCA_031280855.1 Oscillospiraceae bacterium
CGCCGTTCCATCTGCCTTAATGGTAATATAGATGGTTCCGCCGAAACTGATACCGGCGCCATTGTTTCCGCCGTCGAGAAGCACTGTGGCAAGATGCGGGTTGTAGTTGCGCTCGACAATGCTGTACTCTCCGGTCGGCAGCGAGGGCAGCGAGACTCTGCCGTACGCATCGGAAGCGAGCACGGCAATGGCGGCGCCGCTTGCGTTGTAAAGGTCGTATTTGACGTCGTTGGCTCTCGAGATCCGCTCTTTCCACGTGGTTCGGTCGACGATGTACCTGATGAAGCTGACGGACTCGGAACTCGTGGCAGCGTTCATCGGTGCGTATGACATGGTCACGGTCGACAAGAACGGTGCGGGCGTAGCGGTCGGAGCCGCGCTAGGCGTAGCTGTGGGAGCCGCGCTAGGCGTAGCTGTGGGAGCCGCGCTAGGCGTAGCCGTGGGAGCCGCGCTAGGCGTAGCTGTGGGAGCCGCGCTAGGCGTAGCTGTGGGAGCCGCGCTAGGCGTAGCTGTGGGAGCCGCGCTAGGCGTAGCCGTAGGCTTCGCCGTGGGTCTGGGCGTAGGCTTCGCCGTGGGTATGGGCGTAGGCTTCGCCGTGGGAGTCGGAGTCGGAGTCGCCGCAGGCTTGGTTCCCGGGAGACTGACGACGACCGGAGCGTTGCTCGTCTTCGTCGCGTCCCATACTACGCTCCACACGCCGGACGCGTAACTCACGCTGAACTTCAAGCTTGCCGATATGTAACGATCCGAAGAGTTGAGCGCCCGGAACTCGTATTCGCCGACTGCGAGCCCCGTTACGGCTACTTTGCCGTTTTTGTCGGTAGAGTACTCGCCGATTACCGCGTTCGAGCTTAAGCTTATCAGCTCAAACGTGTACTTGTTCGAGGAGGAATCCGCGGGGTATTGCACACCCTTGGAATCGGCGTACTTCGCCGTAAAGCTAACGACAAGTCCGCTGCCCTCGGTATGGCTTAAATAGAACTTCTTTGACGCCGCGCTTCCCGAAGCCGTATACGAGGCGCCCTGAAGCACCCAGCCCAGAGGCGTTACGACGCCGAAGTGCTGACTTGAGGCGTACGCGGAAACGCCGACTGTCTCCGCACCTCCGTCTTGCTTCCGGAACGTGATCGAAGCGGAGCCGTTAAGCTTGTCCGCGTCGACGAAGTGCCAGAAGATGTAGTTACCGGTCGCAACGCTTGCGCCGCCTATCGTTGCGATCCCTTTCTGGTTTAGATCGGTATCTGTGGCCGTACGGTACCGGAGATACTCGATCGGAAGCTCATTCGTTTGATACAGTTCAACGGAATCCGCCGCAAGCCCGGAAAGCGCGGAGCCCGAGATCGTCAGGACGATCACCAGAACTAGTGAAAACGACAGAACACGCTTCATATGTTCGTTCCCCTTTTCAGAAAAAAATTCTGCCTCTTTTCTTCTAGGGTTGGGGTTCCCTGTTTTCAGCCTCACTTACTCTGGAGTGTGGTACTCCGTTTTCAGCCTCACTGTTAACGCACAGCGTGGTCAAACGTCCCCCGGTTACCCGGGATAGCAGTCATCTATCTACCTCCTTGTAGTAAAATCCATACAGCTACAGATGATTGGTTACAAAATAGTACTATACCGACGCGAACACTATATCATACTCAGGGTGGCTTGTCAAGGGTTATTTCGTAAAAAATGTGAAAAAATCTTGAATAAATAGTAAAAATTTTTCCCACAGGATGAAAAATCTGAATAAATTTCCGATAATGAGAATATGTAAACCGATTATTACGCCAAACCGTACAGAGCGAATTTCTCCGTCCCATCCGCAATATGCGGAACTTGTTGCCTATTGTAACAGTTTGTTCCGCATGGCTGTTCCGACTAAAAAAAATCTTGCATTCTGTAGCGGTGTGGTGTATACTATTGTTATATTGTGTTACGCAGTTGTAGGAGGACTTAACAATGCGAGATATTTACGCGGTTAGCGCAGTTCGAACGGCGGTAGGCTCCAACGGCGGCAGCCTGAAGGATACTCCGGCTCCGGATCTGGGCGCAGTCGTCGTTAAAGCCGCGCTTGAGCGCGCCGGTCTGAAAGCGGATCAGCTTGACGAGGTTATGCTGGGCTGCATTCTGACGGCGGGGCTCGGGCAAAACCCTGCGCGTCAAGCCGCCGTCAAGGCCGGAGTGCCGTACAGCGTGCCGTCGTTCACCGTCGGTATGGTTTGCGGCTCGGGAATGAAAGCGATCATCGAAGCCGCCAGAGCCATCGCCGCCGGTGACGCGGAGATCATCGCCGCCGGAGGTATGGAGAACATGTCCGCCGCGCCGTACGTCGATAACAATACGCGCTGGGGAGCGAAAATGGGCAACAAGACGCTCGTCGACGAGATGGTTCACGACGGGCTTACCGACGCGTTCGCAGGCTACCATATGGGTATAACCGCCGAGAACGTCTGCGATAAGTGGGGAATAACTCGCGAGGAGCTTGACGCGTTCGCTCTAAGCAGCCAGCAAAAGGCCGCCGCCGCGATTAAGGCGGGACGCTTCAACGATGAAATCGTGCCCGTGCCCGTCAAAGTGAAGCGCGACACGGTCGAGTTTGCAACGGACGAGTACCCGCGTGAGACAAGCATGGAGGCGTTGGGTAAGCTTAAGCCCGCGTTCAAGCCTGACGGCGGGCGCGTTACGGCGGGCAACTCCAGCGGGATCAACGACGGAGCGGCCGCGCTCATACTTGCGTCCGGTGAAGCGGTCGCCGCGTTCAACTTGAAGCCGATCGCGAAACTCGTTGCGTGGGGGCAGGGCGGTTGCGAGCCCTCGGTTATGGGAGTCGGGCCCGTATACGCGACTCGCAACGCATTCGACAAATGCGGGTTGAAGATTGAGGATATCGACCTTGTCGAGGCGAACGAGGCGTTCGCCGCTCAAAGTATCGCCGTCGCTCGCGAGCTGAAGTTTGACATGTCGAAGGTGAACGTAAACGGCGGAGCGCTGGCAATCGGGCATCCCGTCGGAGCAAGCGGCGCGAGGATCACCGTGACGCTGCTGCACGAGATGCTGAAGCGGCCGGAGACGAAGCGCGGGCTCGCGACGCTGTGCATCGGCGGCGGCATGGGCGTCGCCACTATCTGGGAGAAATGCTAATCTGATTAAGGAGATCAACATATGGATAACAGACCACTGTCCGGGGTTAAGGTGATCGAGCTGGCGACGTTCATCGCGGCTCCGACGTGCTCGCGATTCCTGGCGGATCAGGGCGCGGACGTAATCAAGATCGAGACGACCGGCGGCGACCCTGTGCGCTTCGCTCCGCTTGCCGAGGGACGTCCCGTATTGCGCAATGAGAACATCACGTTCGATCTGGAGAACGGGAACAAGCGCGGCATGGCGATGAACCTAAAGAATCCGAAGTGCTTCGAGGCTCTCATGAAACTGCTGGAGACTGCGGACGTGTTCGTGACGAATTGGCGGCCGAACGCGTTAGCTCGAATGGGGCTGGAGTACGAGCAGCTTAAGGCGAAGTTCCCGAAGCTTGTGTACGCGAGCGTTACGGGTTACGGCGACGTAGGTCCCGACAAGGATTTGCCCGGCTATGACTACACCGCATTCTGGGCGCGAAGCGGGATCTTGGGCTCGCTGTACGACCTTGAGGGCAAGCCCGCGAACTTGATCCCGTCGATGGGCGATCACACGACCGGAATGTTCCTCGCGGCGGGAGTGTGCGCGGCTCTGTTTAACGCCGCTCGCACCGGTAAAGGGGAGAAGGTCAGTTGCAGCTTGCTGGCAAGCGCGATCTTCACTCAGGGCACTCTGCTGCAAACCGCGCAATATGAGATGCTCAAGTACCCGATGTTGAAGCGCAACAGTCCGAACCCGTTCAACTGCTGCTATCAGACGAAGGACGGACGCTGGATCCAGCAGTCGATGCCCGTGTTCGCGATGTTCCCCAAGTTCGCGGAGGCGATGGAACTCACCGCGCTTTTGGAGGACGAGCGATTCAAGAGCGAGTCCGCGATCGCGTCCGGAGGTCACGGTCCCGCGCTGTACGACGCGATCTCCGCCGCGTACGCGAAGTTCACCGTCGCGGAGGTTAGCGAGCGCCTGACCAAGGCGGATATCCCGTTCGCTCTGGCGCAAGTGTGGAGCGAGGTCTTGCAAGACGAGCAAGCGTGGGCGGACGACGTGTTCACGAAGCTGACGTATCCAAGCGGTGAGCGCATCGCGATTCGCGGCCCCGTCAAGTTTGGGGACGCGGGTCTGCCGGAGTATAAGCTCAGCCCTCACGTCGGACAGCATACGGGTGAGATCCTCAAGGAACTCGGGTACTCGGACGCGGAGATTCAAGAGCTGCTTGACGCGAAGGAGATCCGCATTACTACCGAGAGTTACGTAAACTAAACTATTCTATTAAGGAGCCAATCAAAAATGGAGAAGCGCATTAACAAGCACCTGTATACATGGGTAGGCACGTTCGTCTGCGGAAATTTAGGCGTTGACAGGTTTATGAGAGGTCAAATCGGGCTGGGTGTTCTGAAGCTTATCACCGTTGGAGGGGTCGGGGTGTGGACGCTGATCGGTTTTATCATCGCTGTGACAAAGCTTAGCAACTATGAAGACGATTTCGTCTTCGTAGACAATAGGTGGGCATAGTTGCCCCCGGCAGTGACGGTGCGGCTCTCATTCGTGCCGCGTCACTGCCGAAAGCTGCGCGTCATAGCAGAATAGAAGTTGGAGGTTTTACCAATGGTTGCAGAATTAGCAAAGGAGACTGTGGACATGAGCAATGAGCAGCTCAGATCATATTTGAAGCTTGTAATTATAGCGTTAGACTCCAGCAAGAATATCGACGTTGCGGTTGAAGCCCTAATGCAGTTGCTTACTCCGGAGGAGCGTGCAGATATGGGCGAATACATCGCACGGAGACATGCTCAAGATGCGCAATGACACGCACGCGGCGAAACTGATAGCATTAGGCACTACTAAAAATTGGAGGTATACCCAAGTATGGTATTAACAGAGAAGTACCAGCTGATCAAGAAGCTGGCGCGAGACTTCGCGGAGAATGAGATCCCGCAGGAGTTGCAGGACGAGATCGAGGAAACGCATCTGCTTCCCGACTCGTTCCGTGAGAAGATAGCCAAGAGCGGACTGCTTGGAATGAAAGTTCCGAAAACGTACGGCGGTGGCGGGCTTGACACGCTGGGATATGTGCTCGCGATTGAAGAGATCTCTCGTGTGAGCTGTGTATCGGCGATTTACATAAGCGGAGCGAACAGTCTCGGCAGCGGTCCGTTGTTGCAGGCGGGAACTCCGGAGCAACTGGAGAAATATCTGCGCCCCGTTACGTACGGAGAGAAATACCCCGCGTTCGGGTTGACTGAACCCGGAGCAGGTTCAGACTCCGGCGGCGTTCAGACCTCGGCCGTTAAAGACGGCGATTACTGGCTTCTTAACGGTCGCAAGTGCTTCATTACCGCCGCTCCGTGGGCTGATTACACCGTCGTGTACGCTAAGACGGATCCGAAAGCGGGCTCACGCGGGATTACTGCGTTTATCGTCGATATGAAGCTTCCCGGAGTAAGCGTTGGCAAGCCGGAGAACAAGATGGGAATCCTCGGAGTTCCGACGAGTGACGTAATCCTGGAGGACGTGCGCGTCAGCGACGGCGACAGGCTCGGCGAGTTGAACAGAGGCTTTTCCAACGCGATGAAAACGCTTGATTACGGGCGGCTCGGAGTCTCGGCACAGTGTTTGGGCTTAGGTCAGGCCGCGCTCGACGAAGCAATCAAGTACTCCAAGGAGCGCAAACAGTTCGGACAGAAGCTCAGCGAGTTCCAAGCCCTGCGCTTCATGATCGCGGATATGGCTACGGAGCTTTACGCAGCGCGGGAGCTTGTCTACAACGCGTGCGTGCTCAAGGATAAGAACGATCCGCAAGCCAGTATGCATTGCTCTATGTCGAAGTACATGAGTTCCGAGATGTGCAATCACCTCGCGTATAAGGCCGTGCAAATCCACGGCGGATACGGCTACATCAAGGATTACAAGGTCGAGCGTCTTTATCGCGACGCACGCGTCCAGTCACTGTATGAGGGAACCAGCCAGGTTCAGCAGATCGTTATCGCGAATAACCTTTTGAAATAGGCGGAAGGAGAACGAAATATGAAGATAGTTGTATGTGCAAAGCAAGTCCCGGACACGAACGAGGTCAAGATCGACCCGGTCAAGGGTACGCTGATACGCGACGGAGTGCCGTCGATCCTCAACCCGGACGACGCGAACGCGCTGGAGGCCGCGCTTAAGGTTAAGGACGCGGATTCCGCGACCACGGTCAGCGTGGTGTCGATGGGTCCGCCTCAAGCGACGTATATGCTTAAGGAGTGCATCGCGATGGGAGCGGACGATGCGTTCCTGTTAAGCTCACGTGCGTTCGGCGGAGCGGATACATGCGCGACGAGCACGACGATTGCGGCGGGAATCAAGAAGATCGGCGACGTCGACTTAATCTTCGCGGGACGTCAGGCGATCGACGGCGACACGGCTCAGGTCGGACCGCAGCTTGCGCAGCGGCTCGGTCTGCCGTTCGTCACATACGTCCAGAACGTACGAGAGATCAAGGACGGACGCGTGATCGTGGAGCGTCAGCTCGAGGACGGGTATGAGGTCATCTCGGTGCCGACTCCGTGCGTACTTACGGCGGTTAAGGAATTGAACACGCCGCGTTATATGAGCGTGCCGCGCATCATCTATGCGTGTGAGGAGGCTTCAATCACAATTTGGAACGAGGCAGACGTTGAGCTTGACCCGGCAGATTGCGGGTTGAACGCGTCTCCGACGAAGGTTATGAAGTCGTTCACGCCTCCGCCGAAAGGTAAAGGCGAAATGCTTGCGGGAAGCATAACAGAGATGGCAGGCGCGGTAGTGGCGAAGCTCAAAGCGAAGCACGCGATCTAGCGGCGCGGCGCAATATTACTCTAATTGAGAAAGGAAATGACGCATTTTACGCAGTATCGTAATGTGCGTTACGAGATGAACTATGGCTGTTAAAGTAATAGCAGAGAATTGCATCGGGTGCGGGATCTGCGAGAAGAACTGCCCGTTTGCCGCGATCAAGATTGAGAACAAGCTTGCGGTCGTGCTGGACAACTGTACGGGTTGCGGAGTTTGCGTTGACGGTTGCCCGAAGAACTGCATAGAGAATACGCAGACGTCGATGAGCAATGTCGACATCACGCTATACAATGGTGTGTGGGTCTTTGCGGAGCAACGCGGCGGGAGCTTGATGAACGTCGCGATAGAGCTGCTTGGCGAGGCGCGTAAGCTTGCGAACGACATTGGTACGGACGTAAGCGCGGTGCTATGCGGCGACAATGTTGATGGACTGGTGGACGAGCTGTTCGAGTACGGCGCGGACAAGGTATACTACGCGAACGATCCCGCGCTATCGAACTACACTGCTGACGGGTATACGAACGTAGTGTTCCGTGCGATATTGAAGTACAAGCCGGAGATCGTGCTGTTAGGCGCGACGCACATCGGGCGCGACCTCGGGCCCAGCCTCGCGGTTAAGTGC
>JAITGH010000150.1 GCA_031280855.1 Oscillospiraceae bacterium
TGCCCGTAACCTACCCGGAGATCGCGGAGATGCAAGCCCGCGCAATCATTGAGGCCGCTATCAGCGTCAAGAAATCCACAGGCGTCGACATCGTGCCGGAGATCATGATCCCCCTCGTCTGCGAGCTTAACGAGCTGAAGTTCGTCAAAGACATCGTCACCTCGACCGCCGATAAGATCATCGCGGACAGCGGAGTCGCGCTCAAATACCGCATCGGCACGATGATCGAGATCCCGCGCGCCGCGCTACTCGCCGACGAAATCGCCGCGGAGGCGGAGTTCTTCAGCTTCGGCACGAATGACCTCACGCAGATGACGTTCGGATTCTCTCGCGATGACGCCGCGAAGTTCCTGCCCGCGTACTACTCTAACAAGATCTTCGAGAGCGACCCGTTCCAGCGGCTGGATCGCAACGGAGTCGGCAAGCTCGTCAAGATGGCGTGCGAGCTTGGTAAATCGACCCGCCCGGACATCAAGCTCGGAATCTGCGGCGAGCATGGCGGCGACCCCAGCTCCGTCGAGTTCTGCCACAATGCGGGACTCTCCTACGTCAGCTGCTCGCCGTACCGCGTGCCGATCGCGAGACTCGCGGCGGCTCAGGCGGCGATCAAGTCGCGGTAGTTCAGGGAATAACCTCAAGTCAACGGTACCGAGCCATCGGTATCGTTGGCGTGAGTGTGTGAATCGGAGGCTTCAAAATGAACAAACAAACGGAATACGGAAACGAAAGCATATCCGTGCTCAAGGGCGCGGATCGAGTGCGGAAGCGTCCCGGCGTCATCTTCGGCTCCGACGGGCTTGAGGGCTGTCAGCACGCGGTGTTCGAGATCCTGTCGAACGCGATCGACGAAGCGCGTGAGGGCTACGGCAATCGCATCGTCGTTACGCGGTACCTCGACGGCTCCGTCTCCGTCGAGGACTTCGGACGCGGCTGCCCCGTCGACTGGAATGAGTCCGAGTCCCGCTATAACTGGGAGCTCGTATTCTGCGAGCTTTACGCGGGCGGCAAGTACGGCAACGACGAGGGCGAGAGTTACGAGTTCTCGCTCGGGCTGAACGGGCTTGGCGCGTGCGCGACTCAGTACGCGTCCGAGTTCATGAACGTAACGATACGGCGCGACGGTAAGATCTTCATGCTCCGCTTCGAGAAAGGCGAGAACGTCGGAGGTTTGCAATCCGCGCCCGCCGATAGCAAGAAGACGGGCTCGTACTTCCACTGGAAACCGGATCTGGAGGTCTTCACCGACATCAAGGTTCCGCTGGACTACTTCACCGATACGCTGAAGCGTCAAGCGGTAACGAATGCGGGCGTTCGGTTCGAGCTGCAAAACGAGGTCGCCGCCGGGCAGTTCGAGCCGCACATCTTCGTATACGATAACGGCATCGTCGACTACGTTACCGAAGTCACGGGCGAGGACTCGCTCACCGCGTGCATGTTCATCCAAGCGGAGCGCAAGGGTCGCGACCGCGCCGATAAGCCGGAGTACAAGGTCAAGCTGTCCGCCGCGTTCTGCTTCTCGAATCGCGTTACGCTTCAGGAGTACTACCACAACTCGTCATGGCTCGAGCACGGCGGTGCGCCGGAAAAAGCCGCCAGAAGCGCGTTCGTCTCCGCGATTGACGCGTTCATCAAGAAGCAGAACAAGTACACCAAGGGCGAAAGCAAGATCACGTTCGCCGACGTCCAAGATTGCCTGGTGCTCGTCACGAACTGCTTCTCCACGATCGCCTCATATGAGAATCAGACGAAGAAAGCGATCACGAACAAGTTCATCCAAGAGGCGATGACGGAGTTCTTCAAGTCGCGGCTCGAGGTCTACTTCATTGAGAACGCGTCCGAGGCCGACCGCATCGCGGAGCAAGTCCTCATCAACAAGCGCTCCCGCGAGAGCGCGGAGAAAGCTCGCCTGAACATCAAGAAGAAACTGTCCGGCGCGATGGATCTTACCAGCCGCGTCCAGAAGTTCGTCGATTGCCGTACGCGTGACGTAGACAAGCGCGAGCTTTACATCGTCGAGGGCGACTCCGCGCTCGGAAGCTGCAAAATGAGCCGCGACGCGGAGTTCCAAGGCATCATGCCCGTGCGCGGCAAGATCCTCAACTGCCTCAAGTCCGACTATGACCGTATCTTCAAGAATGAGATCATCACCGATCTGCTGAAAGTACTCGGGTGCGGGGTAGAGGTCAAGGCGAAGCACATGGCGGATCTCACCGCGTTTGACCTTGACCGTCTCCGTTGGAACAAGGTCGTAATCTGCACCGACGCGGACGTCGACGGCTTCCACATCCGCACGCAGATCCTTGCAATGCTGTACCGCCTTACTCCGACGCTTATCGAGCGCGGCTACGTCTACATCGCCGAATCCCCGCTTTACGAAATCGTCACCGCAAAGCAGACCTACTTCGCATACTCCGACAAGGAACGCGCCGAGATCACCGCAAAGCTCGGGAACACGAAGCATCAGATCAACCGCTCCAAAGGGCTCGGCGAGAACGATGCGGAGATGATGTCGCTGACCACGATGAATCCGGCAACTCGCCGCCTCATCAAGGTTACCCCGCACGAGGCCGGGGAGACCGCTCAAGTCTTCGATATGCTGCTCGGCGACAATCTGCCCGCCCGCAAGGAGCACATCGCCACCAACGGCTGGAAGTACATGGATCTGCTCGACATCGAGTAACCTTACGGCTACTGCGACTCCTCGGCGGTTTGAAGGTCGTACATCTTGCGGTAAAGTCCGCCGAGCTCCATCAGTTGCGTGTGAGTGCCAATCTCCGCGATCTCGCCGTTGCGGAACACCGCGATCTGATCCGCGTTGATAACGGTTGAGAGTCGGTGCGCGATCGCGACGATGGTGTGAGTCCCGGTAAGTTCATCGATCGAGCGCTGAATCATGCGCTCGGTCTCCGCGTCGACGGAACTCGTCGCCTCGTCGAGGATGAGCACGGAGGCTCCGGCCAGCACGGCTCTCGCGATTGCGACGCGTTGCTTCTGACCGCCGCTGAGCTTCACGCCGCGCTCTCCGGTTACGCTTTCATAACCGTCGGGCATCTCCGTAATGTCGTCATGGATCCTCGCGATCCTCGCCGCCGCGACAAGCTCCTCACGACTGGCGTCGGGCTTCGCGTACGCGATGTTCTCCGCAAGCGTCGTGTTAAACAGGAACGTATCCTGCGGAACGAAGGCGATGTGCTTACGCAGGCTCTCTAACGTCAGGCTGCGCAAGTCGTGACCATCAAGCTTGATAGATCCGTTTATCGGATCATAGAACCTTGCCGCAAGGTTAACCATCGTCGTCTTCCCGACTCCGGTCGGTCCGACCAGCGCGGTGAACGTTCCCGGCTTGATCGTAAGGTTAACCTTCTTGAGGATCGGCTTCGCCGCGTCGTAGTAGAAGTCAACGCCGTCGAACTGAAGCTCGCCCGCACAGTTTTCAAGCTCGATTGCGCCTTCCTCGTTGTGGATCTCGACGGGCGTATCGAGTATCTCGATCACGCGTTCCGCACCCGCCATCGCGTGCTGAGCGCTCTCCAGCAATTGCGCGAGCCCGGAGATCGGCGCGTAGAACATCCCAAGGTAGAAGATGAACCCAACGACCTCCGTTACCGAGATCTGCTGACGGTACGCGAAGTAGCCTCCCGCGCCGAGGACGATCACTAACCCGCACGACGTCAGGAAGTTCACGCCCGGATTGAAGAACGCGCCTCGAAACAGCGCCTGAAGCATCGATGTCGTGAACAAATTCAGGCTGCGATGCACTTTCTTCGCCGCACGCTCCTCCTGCCCGAACGCACGCACGACTTGAATCCCGCTGAAGTTATCGTTCAAGTCGGTGTTCATCTGCCCGACGTACTTCTGACGCGCCTGAAACAGCGGGTAGATCTTCTTCGTATAGATTCGCCCGAGCACCACGATCAGCGGGATCGGAATGCACGTCAGCGCGGCAAGCTGCGCGTTGATCGTGAACAGCACCGCGCACACTCCAACGAACGTGATGATGTTAGAGATCGTCTCCGGAATCAGGTGCGCGTACAGTTGCTCGAGCGTCTCTGTATCGCTGACGACGCGGCTCATCAAATCGCCCGTATGTACCGAGGTAAAGTACTCCGTTGTGAACGTCTGCATCTTCGCATAGATTTTGACGCGCACCTTCTCGACGAGCGGCCACGCGGCCTTGTGAGCCGTGATGTTAGCGGCTCCGCGGCAGATCTCTCGCAATAGAATCGTGCCCAACAGCATAAGCGCGAGTCCCGCGATCGCGCTCGGCGTCAAGCTCGCGCTGTCGCCGATCATCTCGACCAGACGCATCTGTACTCTCGGAACCACCAGATTCAGCCCGGTCATCACAATCGTCACGACCACGGCAAGCACCATCAGGAATCGGTAGCCCTTCGTCTCTTTGCTTAGCCTCCAAAGCAGCTTCATCTCAAT
>JAITGH010000036.1 GCA_031280855.1 Oscillospiraceae bacterium
ATGCTCATAACCTCGGAGTACAGCATTGGCTTCGGGCGAGTCGCGCCGTAGCCCTCGAGCAGGGGAAAACGTTCCGCGACGACGTTGAACGGCAGCGCGTCCGCCGCGCTGCGCAATACCGCACGCGTATCGATAACGGCGTGCCCGTCCGCGTCACGCGGGATCATTGCAGCGTACTCGTTCGCACCCTGAATGAAGCGGCGAAGCGCGGCCGCAAGCTCCTGCTCCGTCGGTTGTACGTTCGCCAGTACGCCGTCGTAGAACGGCGCGGCGAATGAGACCGACGTCCACAGCCATAGGAACAACGCGAGCGCCACTGCCGCACCGCTCAGCAACGGTAAGACTTGCCGCGCCGCAATCAGCAATCGTTTGCCGTTCGCTCTTGCGACGCGTACGACGCTGACGACGATGTGGAAGAGCGCAAACGCGGCGGCAAGCGTTCCGCCGACCTCGAATACGCTGAACGGCAAAAGCTCGGTTATCGCTGCGATTGCGAGCCTCACGTAGTGCGAGACGCGCTTCGCGGCGTCCATCGCGGACTGCACGCGTGACAACGGGTAGAACGCGGCGATCAGCGCGGCTCCCGCCGCCAGCGGGATCGCTCTATGTATGACACTTTTCTTAAGCTCATTCATTGCGGCATGACCTCCACGATTGCAGTATACACGATTATGGGATCGTAAGTCAAGAGTAAGATTGCGGAAATCGCTGTAAACGGACGAGAATGCTCGGCGTACGTTGCCGCAAGGTAAAGAAATTGCGAAAAAGTACGATATATGGTATGTAGACTCAGTGTCGGCATTGACACTTCTTGGGAGACTGATTGAATGGAATACGCATTATCATTGTACTTTGACGAGGTATCGGAACAACGGCTTCAGGCGCTGAATGAGACGGCGGCTCGAGCGACCGACAACGATTACATGGTAAACATACCGCCGCACATTACGATCGCGATGTTTACGACGGATAACATCCAGCCGATCGCGGCGATGATGAACAAGTCGCTTGGTGGATTCAATTCGGGGCGGGTGCTGTTCAGCTCAGTCGGCGCGTTCCCGCCGCACACGCTGTTCCTTGCGCCTGCGGCGAATCCGTATCTGCAATCGATGTGCCGAATGGCGTCGACTCTGCTTGCGCGTAAGGTCTCACTGCACCATCTGTACTTGCCGAACTTCTGGGTACCGCATATGACGTCGGCGATGAAGCTTACGGGCGCGGAGCTTATTCGCGGGTTCGCCGCGCTTTCCGACGCGTTCGCTCAGTTCGAGGCTAACGTGACGCGAATCGCGGTCTCCGCTTGCGAACCGTATGAAGATCTCATCGTGCTCGACCTTCCGGCGGCGTAAGCGCAATCGAATAGGTATTGTTAGAAATTTGTTGTAGTACGAGGATAACGACCGCCGCCGTATCGTTTTGTACTGCTCCACCGTTGCAACAGTGATGCATGAAAAAACGGCAAGGGAGGCAGACGAAGTAATACACAAATTTATGATATTACCGGCGAGTAACACTTTCGCGTGCCGAGCATAGTATATCACGCCGCGGTCATTGGAGGATATACTCATTGTTTGGAAACGTAAAAATCAAAGACGCACAGAGAGAGATCTTCTTAAAAGACGGCTTCAGAGTGCGGTTCGTGCTGCCCGACGGAAACCTCGCTCGGGAGGAACTCGGCGGCTTGCCGCGATACCGCCGACTGTTCACAGCAAGAGACGACATGAGCGTAACCGAGTGGAAAGCCGTACGGTTTGCAGAGATCTACCCCGGATTCGACGTAAGGGTCTACGACGGAAACGGGAGTGCGGTTCTGGGTCAGGTTAAGCTGTCCGATTTGCGCGGCGGCTATGTAAAACGCAAATAACGCAAGGGCACAGCCCTTGACCTCCGCCGCGCTCAACGATTTCGGGATCGCCCTTACGGCGACCCGAAATCGTGCGTAACGCTCACCCCTCACGCCTGCCCGCTTCACCCTCGCGCCTCACGCATGATCCTTGACGCCTCACTATTGCTATTATACCATAAAAGTGTGAACAAATCAAGCGCAATTTGTTAAGAAAACGTTAACAAATTCGCGGTATGCAGAGTCTCGCGTTTGCTCCGTAACCGTCACGACGTGAACGTCGCCGCGTTCCGCAATCGACCGCACGAACGGTGTGTCCGAGACCTTCAGCACTCCCAGCACGGGCGCAGCACTGTCCAGCGCGGCGTGCACCGCCGACTTGAACGCCGCGCACGGCTCCTCGAACCGTCCAAGCTCGTCGAGGACGAGTAGCTCGCACGGGCGCGTGATCGAGTTGAGCGCGAAGGGCTCGAACGCCGCAAGGTTAACCTTCGCACTCCCGTCGGTGAACGTCGCCATGTGGCACGACTCCCGCGTTATGCGGTCGTGAAGCCAAAACGTGCGTGATTCCGGAGTGATCGCTCGAGTCGTGAAGAATCCGCCGACGCCTGCGGGTGAAAGCTCCGCAAGCATTCGGTCGAGTATCGTGGACTTACCCGCGCCGGGCAGCCCGGTTAGGAAGATGTTCATCGTACGGCTCAGCTGACTGCAAACGGAGTCTTCGAGACGAACGCGTTCCACTCGTCAATTGTCAGGTCGTAGCCGAGGAATAGGCGATAGCCCTCGCGAATCAGCTCGTAACCGCGGTCGCCGGCAGCGTCGGGATACAGCAGCTCCGACAGCCACACCATGCCGAAGTAGCGGTTGACTGACGGCGGCATTCCCATCCAGTTGTACGGGCCGATGGGAATCTCCGCATAATTGTCGTTCTTGATCGCGTCGAGCTGCGACCACGTCGGATCGGTCTTGACGGTTGAGTAGACGCTATTCGGGCCGAAAACGATGAACTCCGGGTTCCACAGTAGGATTTGCTCGAGGTCAGTCTCGTTACCGCTGCCGCGGCCGGAGGGCTCGTCAACCACCGCGACGTTGTCCGCGAGGTAGTCGACAATCTCGGCATGGAACGACGTCTTCGCGATTACGTTCAGCCCGGAGTCTCCGACAAGGTACAGCACTTTCGGCTTCACGCCGCCACTATTGGCAAGGCGAGCGTCTGCGGCCGCGAGAACTTTCTCCACGTACTGCGCAAGCTCCTCACCGCGCTGCTCCCGTCCGAGCAGCTTGCCAAGCGTGCGGAACGCGTCGGCAGAGCTTACGCCGGGGCGCGAGTCATCCGGGCGCAGGTACGCGGTGATATGGACGGCGGGAATCGCAAGCTTCGACGTTATGCTGTCCATGTCTTCCTTGATCGTTTTCTTAGGCTCGCCGAGGTCGATCACGACGTCAGGGTTGATCGCCGCGATGGTCTCGAAGTTGAGGTCGTCGGAACCGTAGAATTGTCCGACTTCCGGAAGGGCAAGCAGATTTGCGGGCACGTACTTCGTGCTGTCGTCGCTGTACGCGGAGGCGACGGAAACCATGAGGTCAGGTGCGATCGCGACGAGGAACATCTGCGCGAGAGCTCCGCCGGGCGCGATCTTCGTGATGGTTGCGGGCAGCTCGACCGTGCGGTCTGCGCTGTCCGTGAACGTCTGTTTCGCGTTCGGGTCGGGAGTCGCGTCGGCCGACGCGGCAGGCTCGGACGGAGCTGCGGACGCGGACGGGCTTGCCGCCCCTGACTCTGTTGGAGAGGTTGACGGCGACGCCGTAGTCTCCGCAGGTGTGCACGCCGCCAACAGTGCGAACGTCATGGCGACCGCCAGTAGAATCGCTAGAGTCTTCTTCATTTGGGGTTCTCCTTAACAAGTTGTTTTATTTAAGTACACGGTCGGCAGACCGAGTGCTAACATAGTAATAGACGGAGTTAACCGCTCTCTATTGTCGGTATTCTGCGATTTCTGTCGCGGAAAGGCTGTATAGCTCGCAGATCAGCGCGTCCGTGATGACCTCCGACGGCGCACCAATCGCCACGATGGTGCCGCGATTGATCGCGAGCACTCGATCCGCGAATCGAAGCGCGTGCTCCGGGTTGTGCGTGCTCAGCACGACCGCGTAACCCTCGCGGGTTAGCTCTCGAATCCGGCGCATCACGCGGATCTGGTTACCGAAATCGAGGTTCGCGGTAGGCTCGTCCATGATCAGGATCTTCGCCTGTTGAGCCATCGCACGTGCGACAAGCGTCAGCTGACGCTCCCCGCCGGAGATGTGCGTGTAGCCGCGCTCCGCGAGGTGCAAGACTCCGGCGCGAGTCATCGCGTCCTCCGCAAGCTTGAGTTCCGCCGCACGAGGCGCTCCAAGCCCGCCGATCTGCGCCGTCGTACCCATCAGCACCATATCGCGCACGGTATAGTTGAACGTCGGCGAATGCGACTGCGGAACGAATGCGACTCGCTTCGCCAGCGTCGCGGGTGAGGTCTTGCGCACGCTTTCGCCGCAGATGGAGATCTCGCCCTTGAATCGCTTGTTGTTGAAGCCGAGCAGACAGTGGAACAGCGTCGATTTCCCGACTCCGTTCGGGCCGAGTACCGCAAGCACCTCGCCCTCGTGCACCGTGAAGTTGATCGCGTCGAGCACCAAATGCGTATCGTATGCAAACGACAATCGCTCCACGCGAATGCGGTCGTACTTGACCTCGCCGTGCAGTTCACTCATACGTCAGCCCGCCTCTCGCTTTTGTGTGATCAGCCATAGGAAGAACGGAGCGCCGACGACGCTGGTGAGAATCCCGATCGGGATCTCCGTAAGCAGCAGATTGCGGGAGATATCGTCGACGATCAGCAGGAATAACGCTCCACCCAGCATCGTTACCGGCATCAGCTTGCGATAGTTATTGCCGACCAGCATTCGCAAAAGGTGCGGAACTACCAGCCCTACCCAGCCGATTAGACCGCTTACGCTCACGCTTGCCGCAGTGATGAGCGTCGAGCTGACGATTACGACAAGCCGAACCGCGCCGACGTTAACGCCCATCGTGCGAGCCTCGTTCTCCGGCAGCGTCAGCAGATTGATGTGCCAGCGCAGCGCGAACAGCGGTATCAGCCCGATCGCCATCGGAATCGCCGCAAGCATCACGCTTTGCGGAGTCGTCTTCGCAAGTGAGCCCATCATCCAGTACGTGATCTCCGGCAGAATGCTGTTCGGATCCGCGACCAGCTTCACGAACGAGGTTACCGCGTTCGCCAGCGAGCTTACCATAATCCCGGCGAGTATTATCCCGAGCAGACGTTCGCCCCGCGCCGCTCGGCTTACCAGCATCACCACCGCGATCGTGCCGATACTGAAGACGAACGCGAACAACATGACCATTTGAGCCGGAAGTTCGAGCAGGATCGCGATCGCCGCTCCGGTCGCCGCTCCGCTGGAGGCGCCCAAAATGTCCGGAGCCGCCATCGGATTCCGGAATACGCCCTGGTACGACGCGCCCGCCGTCGCAAGGCAGCAGCCGACCATGCACGCAAGCAGAATCCTCGGAAGCCGTACGTTGTAGAAGATCGCCGCCATTTGAGGCGTTACCTCGCTCGTGCGACCCAGCAGCAGCTTCCCAATGTCTGCCACCGCTATCGGGAATCGCCCGAGTACTATGGAAACAATAAACGCCAGACAAAGCAACACGCCGAGACACAGCGCGACAGGCACTCGCTTTCCGATTCTCATCGCGGATCCCTCTTGCGTAAGTCCCACAGCACGGAACCGTACCGACACTCGCTATCCGGTCGGATTTCGTCGATGTACGAGGTCTCGGGATAGTAGCCCTGAAGCCACAGCAGATTGAACAGGCTGTAGAATCCCGTACCATCTCGCCCGGGTTTGTCGGAGTTCTCGCTGTCCTGCACGTACGCGAACGACGTGTTGAAGCACCACGCTCGGCTGAGCCGCGCAAACTTCGCGATCTTCACCGGCGAACTCACCCCGGGCGACAGCGACGATACCGCGAGGTCGAACGCGCCTGCAAGCCCCTGCGTATCTAAGTCCATCGTCTCGAAGTCGCCGTATATGAACTCCGCATTCGCAAGCCCTCGACGCTTCGCAAGCCCCGCGCCGTACTCGAGGAACCGCTTCGAGAAGTCCAGCCCGACGACTCGCCTCACGTAGGGCGCGATTGCCAGCACGTGCAACCCGGGTCCGCACCCTACGTCAATTACGGTAGTCGCAGGAGTCAGCAGTCCGCGCTGCAGCAGGTACGCGGTCGATTGCCCGACGCGCTCCGTCATCGTGGGATTGCCCGTGCCGTCAACGCCAAGCTTCGCGACCCACTCTTCCGCACGTTCGTCCCACAGCTCCGCAGTATGCCCGATCGCTTGAGTCGGCTTGCGCGACGTCCATAATTCGGCAAAATAATCAATATCTCTCATACCGACTAGTATAGCAGAACATTTCCGAGCTGTCAAGAGAAATTTTACGGCAATACTTCAACCCGCTCCGTCACCCTCGGCGATGGAGCCGGAGTCTGAGCCGGCTTTTGAATCGACGTCGGCGGGAACTCGTCTTTCAGCTCCGCGACGATTTCTCGATCCTCGTACTCGACGCTTATACTAAGCTTCACGCGCTCTCCCTTGTACGTCACAGTTATCGAGCCGGAGTACGAGTTCCCGGAGTCATGCGTCAGCGACAAGTCGCGGTAGATCTCGACGTCATAGCCATCGTCGTCCCACTTGTCCGTGAAGAACGCTTGCACCTTCTCGGACAGCTGTTCCTCGGATAGCCGCGCCAGTCCGAAGTCTTGCAGCAACGTCGGCGAGAAGTAGATCGCGGCGATCAGGGCGATCCATATCAGCGGCATGACGATCTTCTTTACCGCTCCGTAAGCGCGTCCAATCAGCGTTACGGGCGTAAGTACCAGCCCAATCCACATCCAGCCTCCGGGCTTACGGCCGGAGCGCCGCACTATCCCGCGATCGATTGCGATGAACAGCAGATTCAGCAGCACGATCACGATTCCCGCGAGTATATAGTTGACCGTCGAGTCAGCAAGGTCAAACGGCAGTTCGAACGGCAGTCGCTCCAACACGGAGATTTGGAACACCGCGATCAGCAAGACGATAACCGCGAGCCCGGCAATCGGAGCAAGCATCAGGAACCATGTCATCACGTCGGACGCTTTGCGAGTTTGCGGCGTTTGCGGCTCGGAGAATGCGACCTCCGGCGCGGGTTCTACGGGCGGCGCA
>JAITGH010000037.1 GCA_031280855.1 Oscillospiraceae bacterium
CGGTTGATCGTCCAGATGTGATCCGTAAACCTTGCGCTGAACCGCTCGATGTTGCGGAAGATCACCTTATCGGCGAGCGATGCCGCGCCGAAGAATCGGAACCCGTGAGCGGTATACAATACGGTAGTGCCGCGCTTTCGCGCCTTGCGTGCGGCAAGCCGTGTAATGACGCTCGACGTTGGAGTATGGCAGTGGATCAGCTTGTATCCCTCGCCGTCGACGACGCGCTTCAACTCGCGATACGCTCTGATATTGCGCAGTTCGAACGGAAGGCGAGCGAAATCGATGTCGAAGTGCCTGTCAACGCAACTTGCGGTCATCGAGCCTCCGGCGGCCGTATGTATCTCATAACCCATGTCTTTCAGCAGTTGCATATACGGCACATGGAAAGCCTCCAGATGACGGTTAACTCTCGCGGTGAAGAGTATCTTCTCAGCCATGGTCAATCTCCTATAGTGGCGCGGACGCAGTCAGCAATGCGGTCAAGCTCCGCGTCGGACATCGCAGTGCCCGACGGCAGGCATATGCCTTTCTCGAACAATGTCTCGCCAACGGACGAGTACCCGTCGGTTTGAACGGCATAGAACTTGCAACCGTCGAACTTCGGTTGGCGGTTCATCGGGTTCCAGCAACGCCGAGCCTCGATATTGCAGCGTTCAAGCGCGTCGATAACGTCAGTAGGCGAGACCGCGCAATCGATCGTAAGGACGCTCAGCCAGCAGTTCGGTACGGAGCCCTCCGGCGCGGTTGGGAACGTCACGGGAAGCGAGCGAAACGCCTCGCGGTAGAACGCGTTGACCTCACGCCGACGGTTGACGAAGCCGGCGATCGTCTCCATCTGACCGCACCCGATTCCGGCGGAGATATTCGACAACCGATAGTTATACCCGACCTCGCGGTGCAAGTAGTACGCCACGGGCTCCCGCGATTGCGTCGCCCAGAACTTAGTCTTCTCTGCGGCGGCGGTATCGTCCGTGACGATCATGCCGCCGCCGGAGGTCGTGATAATCTTGTTAGCGTTGAACGAGAGAACTCCCAGTGCGCCGAGCGTACCGCACATGCGACCGCGATAGGATGAGCCTAACGCCTCTGCGGCGTCCTCAAGTATCGGAACGCCGAACTCGGAGCAGATTGCCTGAATCGCATCGTAATTCGCGGGTATGCCGTACAAGTCGACGACGACGACCGCTTTGGGAAGCCTTCCGAGCGCGGCGTAGTCCGACATCGCGGATCTAAGCGCGTCCGGCGACATGTTCCAGCTGTCAAGCTCGCTGTCGATGAACACCGGCTCCGCACCTTCGTAGAGGATCGGCATACACGATGCGGCAAACGTCAGTGCGGAGCAAAATACAACGTCGCCGCGCTCTACCCCGAGGTATCGAAGCGCAAGGTGAATCGCCGCAGTGCCGGAGCTAAGCGCGGTCGCGCCATTGCATTTCAGGTACTCGCATACTCGCCGCTCCAGCAGGTCAACGTTGGCTCCAAGCGGGGCGATCCAGTTTGACTCAAACGCGTCGTTGATGTAGCGCATCTCCGCGCCGTTCATGTGCGGCGGTGAGAGGAAAACTCGATTCGGCATAAGCACCTACCTCCGATTACTCCCGATACGCGGGGAAGAAACCTTGCAGGCTTGGTTCAAGCCCTTTCGCCTTACACAGCTCGGCATATACCTGCTTCTCGAACACCCGCTTGCCGATGTGGAAATCCAGCAGCGGCGACTTTGAGAACTGCTTCTTGTAGTGCAGGAGACTATCGTTCAACGCACTGCTCGTGCCTCCGCCCAAGATCATGCAGTCGCACCCGGCAGCCTTCACGTAGCGACACATCTCGCGCATCGCGACAGAACCGCTGTACGAGGATCTGCACTCACCGGATCTGCCGAGCAAAAAGTAATATGCGGTCTTGCCGTGGAACAGTACCAGCGTTCTGGATAACAGCTCTGCATATGAGTATGTATTAACCAAGATGAACTTCCCGAGAAGGTCGCGTTTGACCCCCGAGTAGAACTCATCCTCAAAGAGGTAAAACTCGTCGGTCTCCTTGGAACGCATGAAATTGCGGTAAAGCTCCTTGAAGTCGTCCATCGTTTCGCCGGTCTCGTCGATTTTCACGGTAACGCTTTCGCGCTCAGCGGCTACATTGCAACCTCTGCGCGCTTCGCCGGTGAACTCGGTCTTGAAGAAATCCTCAACGAGACGTACGACTACGACCTTGCGGGAGAACTCTACCGAGTCATAGCAATCGCGGAACGCGGTCGCGTTGTCCTCAAAGACGTTGAACCGCGTGAACAGTGAGACGATGCGGTTATCGCGGCAGTAGCTGTCGAACGCGGACTTGTAGTCGGCGATGAGAGCCTCGCGGTTCCCGGTAAGAGTTACAATGCGGTCGCCGCCGTACCCGTACGGGGTAATAGCGTCGAACCGGTCGCCCATGCCGAACGCCTCGAGACTGCGCTTAATAAACGCGTGCGACACTACTCCGTCCGCAGACTCAAAGCGGAACTCCGTGTACTCACCATTCAGGGTGCGCTCAAATAGTTTGCCATACTCGGGCAGAAAGTTGATATCCATATACGCGGCTTCTCCTCTTGATCAATAGAACGGGTTCAACGACTTGTAGTAGCTGTACGGGCCGGTAGTAGAGACTCCGCACATTACGCAGCCCAAGACTTTATCCCGGTATGCGGAAAGACGGTCAGACATAACGGTAAGCTCCTTCATTCGGGTCTTATTATGCTGAACGAGATAGATGATCTTCACGTCGTCGCGCTCAAGCATCTCTAAGATGTGCAACTGATTCGCCATGAACGGAACGGGCAGCAAGATCTTACGGTACGACTTCGCGGACGCGCCGAGCAACTTATCGATGCCCTCATTGTCAAGTCGTGGTTCGATCGTGCCGCTTTCCGTAACGCGCCGCTTCACGAACAGGTCGATGGAATCGTTCGCCCAGTATCCGATGCTGAACTCGCCTCCGCCGCAAATCGCCTTCTTGATTCGCATGATCCCTTGCAGATACGGGTACGAGTGATCGATCGACAGCACGACGTACAGCGTGGCGTCGTCGGAGAGTATACGGGACGAGAGATCGTACCGAGTCTGGTTGTAGGAAGCTTGGAGCCGACTTCCGAACCTTGCGCTGTGAGTACTCATCGCCGGAAGAGCGGCAATCGTCTTGACGCCGATCGCTCGAGTAACGTCGGCGGCGGAACGTACGGAGCTTGACGCGATCTCGTTAAGCATTACCAGCACGAAGCCGAGCGCGAGCCCTCCCGCGATTGCAGTCATTAGGAGCAGTGACATCGCGGGACGCTCCGGGATCTCCGCCTCCGCCGGAGCGTCGATCGTTATAATCGACGCGTTGAAGTTGATTCGAGCGATCGAGTCCGGCAGGATCTCCAGCACTGCCTTACACGCGTCGAAGCTAAGCCCGGCGTTCGGTGAGTTTATGGACACCTTGATGAATGCGGAGGATGAGATCGACTGCACGGTCATCTCGAACGCGTTGTAATCGTTGGGTTCGAGCCCGAGGCGCTCGTTAACCAGTATTCGCAAGTCTCGATTCTCGACGAATGGGATGAACATCTCGGCTTTCCCGGCGAAGATTCCCATTTGCTCCAGGAGCGCACTCGCGCTGACGCCCGCGCCGCCGTTCCGATCCGTCGCGGTGATCCAGATCGTGGCGGTGGACACGAATCTAGGGCTGATTCGAGTAACGTACAGCCTATACACTGATGCGAGCGCGGACGCGATCAAGACTCCGCATAGCAACAAGTACCACCCCCGAAGAATGGAACGTAATATAAATTTGAGATCCCATTCGTCGAACGTGTTGTTCATCCGCTCACCACTTTCTATCCTACTTCCCGATACCCGGAACAATCAGGCGACCTCCCTGCGCCTTGAAACCTCTCCATCCGTGAAGAGGGCTGCGTTAACGAGCGATCAGCCCGCATTCTCAATCGAACGCTCGTCACTTGCAGAGCCGCACTTGCAGTCTGACTCACAATCGTCGTTACAGGTGCACTCCTTAGCATTAGCCTGAGCTGCCGTGAAAATACGCCAATCAGCGAATGACATCGTTATCTCGCTGGACGCGTCCGCGATAACGTGCTTGCGGGTGAACACCGTGCTGAACGTTCTTACAATCAGCTTGAAATCCATGACGAGCGAGAGGTTCTGCACATACTCAACATCGTACGCGAAACGTCTGTCCCAGTTAAGGTGAGATCTTCCGTTGACTTGAGCGAGTCCGGAGATTCCGGGGCGAACGGTATGGCGCAGTTCCTCCAGCTCGGTGAAGTGCGGGCCGTACTCCAGCGGCATCGGGCGCGGTCCGATGAAGCTCATCTCACCGCGAAGTATGTTGAACAGTTGAGGCAACTCGTCAAGGCTAAGCTTACGGACGATCTTACCCACGGGCGTAAGCGTATCCTCGGTCGCAGCTCGAAGCCCGGTCTGGATGTAAGTCATCGTACGAAGCTTGAACATGAGGAAGACTTTGCGATTCTTCCCGATCCGCTTAGAGTTGTAGAACACCGGTGCGCCGGGCTCCGACAGCTTGATTGCAAGCATACACAGCAAAATCAGCCAACCGCTTAGGATCAGCCCAATCAGCGCACACGTGAAGTCAAACGCGTGCTTAACCGGGAAGTAGAGCTTTGATGGTTTCGTCGTTTTCATGATGCTTCAAATACTCCTCAACTGTGATTGACCAATGCGCAAGGTCATAGTAGCGGCCGTTCTTGTAGACGCGATCCCTGAGCGTAGCTTCGTGAGTAAAGCCCGTTGTCGTAAGCCTGTGGCGAATACTTTCGTCAACGTCCAGACACTCCGCGCAATACATGCGGACGTTAAGGTCGAAGAATGCGATCTTGAGTTTAAGCTCCAGCATATCCTTGAAATAGCCCTTAGAGCGGAACTCCGGCAAGATCTTGAACGCCACGCTCATCGCGGTTCGGGCGTACTGATTGAATCCGCCGATCGCTACCATGCCGACGGTTTCGCCATCAAGGTTGTCGACCATGAACCTGAACGCAGACTTATCGTGCTTCGCCACGTTGTGGAACCAATCAAGCTGATGAGCGTAAGACACCGGAACTGCGGTACCGGTGGTAAGCTCGTTCATCTCCTCGGAGTTGAACATAAACTGCAGCGTCTTCAAGTCGGACTCTTCAATCGCTCTGAACTTGACGCTACCTTCATGTAATAGCATAGGCTGACCTTCTTTCTATGGTTGCTCCTGCGGAACGCTTACCGCGGCCGCGCCGCTTGTTAGTACAGATCGTTCATTGTTATAGCGCGATAGCTGGGAACCAGTTGAGTAACGATCTGCTTCATATCGCCGGAGTTGCGGTTCACCACCGCCTTGAACAGCTGCTTCACGACATAGTCGAAGTTCTCACTTACGCACGCGCACGAGCGCAATATGAAAACGGAGTCGTTCTCGGTTTTGGTAAGGTTCTCATCGCTTAGGCTGAGTTCCTCGAACAGCTTCTCGCCGTCGCGCAGTCCGACGACCTCGATCTTGATGTCACGCTCCGGGATAAGCCCGGAAAGCCGAACCATCGTGCAAGCCAAGTCGTATATGTACACGGGCTCACCCATGTTAAGGACGAAGATCTCGGAGCCTCTAGCCATCGTGCTCGTTTCCAGGACGAGTGACACCGCCTCTTGGATTGTCATGAAGTAACGCTTGATGTTGCGGTCAGTGACCGTTAGCGGACCGCCTTTCTCGATTTGCTTGCGGAATAACGGGATAACGCTGCCGTTACTTCCAAGCACATTGCCGAACCGAACGGCGGAGAATATCGTGCCGCCTCGAGTGTTCATGTACTGGATGATCATCTCAGCCACGCGCTTCGAGGCACCCATAACGTTAGTTGGATTAACCGCCTTATCCGTCGAAATAAGTATGAACCGTCCGACATTGTATTCCTCCGCAACCATAGCAGTGTTGTATGTACCCATCGCGTTATTGGTGAACGCCTCAAATGGGTTGATTTCCATCATTGGGACGTGCTTGTGAGCCGCCGCGTGGAAGACGATGTCCGGGCGATATTCGTCGAATACCTCGCGAAGCCGCCGAACGTCGCGTACGGAGCCAAGCACGGTGGTGAACCTGCCGCTTGGGAACGACTCCCGCAGCTCGTTGCCGGTCTCGTACAGACCGTTCTCGTTGAAGTCGAAGACGATAAGCTCCTCCGGGCTGTAGGACATGATCTGACGGCAAAGCTCCGAGCCGATCGAGCCTGCGCCTCCGGTGACTAAGACGGACTTACCGCGAACGAGCTCGCTGACGGTGTTGAGATTGAGGCGTTGCTCTGTGCGGCCAAGCAGATCCTCCAGCTTGATGTCGCCGATCGTAGACTTGCTGAGGCTCTTCTGAGTGAAGCTTGACAAATTGGCAAATCGCTTGATCATGCAGTCGGTGGCTTCGCAATAGCTGAAGATATCACGAATGGTGGAGTTATCGACGTACGGGATCGCGATAATGATCTCCTTGACGGCGTGCCGCCTGACGATGTTGGGGATAGACTCCCGCCCGCCGAAGACTCGGTGCCCGGAGATCGTCCTGCCCCATAGCTCGTCATTGTCGTCGATGAATCCAACCACGGAACAGCGGTCATAGTTCTCGAATTGGTACATCAGCGAGTTTGCAAGATAGCGCCCGGCGTCGCCCGCACCTACGATAAGGACGTTCTTCGCCTCGCCCTTGTCCCGTAACGGGTAGACGAACCGCCCGCGAATCCACGAGCCCGCACGTACGATCAGCCTCACACCCGCGAACAGTACGGAGAATATGAAGAACAGATTCAGCACAACGTCCGACGGCGCCGGAGTCCTGACGATTGAGTTCAGCACCAATATGAGCGTGAATCCGGCGATGATGATGATCGCGGTCTTGATCGCGTCCCAGATGGTGAACCTGATGACGTTGGTCTCGAAGCAGCTGAAGATCAGCAATAGCCCATCGGTGAAGAAGAGCAGGACGAGCATATACTGCGTGAAGAGCGTGACGGAAATGTCAGGGATCAGCGACCCGAGATTGAAGAAGTACGCCAGACAGATTGCCGCAGCAGCGCAACCGGCATCCACCGCGATAAACACCAGTTTCGGTATGATAACGGTTAGAATGGACGACAACTCGTTAGTAACCTTGCGCGTTTTCAGCATTGTTTCATCCCCTTATGTGTCGAGTACTGTCAGAAAGTTGCAGTTCGATGGTAACGACTGCCGCCGTTATTGTATGCCCTCACCGCGGATATGGTGAATTGTGGCAATGCGGCAAGAGAAGCGATGTGCCAACTTATGACATTACTAATGTGACGAGTAGA
>JAITGH010000162.1 GCA_031280855.1 Oscillospiraceae bacterium
TGGACGAAGTATTTGAAAAAGTTGAACGGCACATCATCGCGGAGTTTGACTTGTACGGTTTCAAGTTCGAACTGAGCACTACGTTAGCAGTAACGGTTTGCGTTTGCATTGCAATCATCTTACTGTTCGCGTTCCTGACTCGTGGACTGAAGTCGGACTCGACGCCGTCGAAGTTACAGTGTATGCTGGAGTGGCTGACGGAAACGGTATCGAACCTGTGCAAGTCGTCGGCCGGGCATCATGGTAAGGCGTTCGTGCCTTACATCGGGTCGCTGCTGGTGTTCCTGGTGGTGATCAACATCTCGGCTCTGTTTAACTTCTTCCCGTTCTTTGAGATCCATCCGCCATCAAAGGACATCAACTTCACGGGCGCGATGGCGGTGACCAGTATCCTCGTGGTGATAGTATCCGGGTTCCGGTACAAGGGGCTCAAAGGTTGGGCGAAAAGCCTGGCGGATCCGATGCCGATCATGATCCCGTTCAAGTTGATGGAGTACATCACGAAGCCAATGTCGTTATGTCTGCGGCTATTCGGGAACGTATTTGCGGCATGGATCATCATGGAGTTGCTGTACGCATTCTTGCCCATCGCGGCGGCTCCGTTCTCAGCGTACTTCGATATCTTCGACGGAGTGCTGCAAGGTTTCATCTTCTCTTACCTGACGATCGTATACATTGGCGAAGCGGTCGAATAACAACGTGAGTAAGCCGCGACGTTTCGACCACTCTCGGATTCCCGCGTGAAGTTAAGCGCGATTCAGAATCGGCGACCGACTCCCACCGGAGTACGCGTTGTTAGGATATCTGTGTCCGCGTGAGGTCGGGCCAACGGCTTAACAATAACAAAATTTGGAGGCAACAACAATGGCATTAGCAGCAATTGGAGCGGCGATAGCAGTCCTTACCGGAGTAGGCGCCGCGTTCGGAGTAGGCATGGCGGCAAAGGGCGGAGCGGAGTCTATCGCTCGTCAGCCGGACAAGGAAGGCTCGATTCGCAGCCTCGCGTTCCTCGGTATGGTGCTGTGCGAGGCTTGCGCAATCTACGGATTGCTTATCGCGATCTTGATCTTTACGAAGATCTAGTCCGCGGGTTGAGGAACGAGCCGCAGTGGTTCGATTAGCTCAAGCTGAGCATCAGCAAACCAAGAACCGGAGAGTTGACTATGAATCCGCTAGATTTCTATTTCCCGGAATGGGCATTTGTCGCGCTTAGTTTCGCTATACTGGTGTTCGCTCTCACGAAGATTCTTTGGAAACCGGTTATGACGATCCTAACGGAGCGTCAGGCGAACGCAGCGCGTGCGTTGGAACAGATCGCATCCGTCAAGTCGGAGACCGAGAAGATGGATCGCGACCGAATCGAGTACACGGCGGAGCTTGAGCGCCAGACGCTCGAGCAGATGAAAGACGCCCGTACCAGGGCAGGGCGCGAGTACGACCGTATTATCGCAGAGGCCGAGTCGAAGGCTCGCAGTATCCTTGAGTCCGCAAGGGTTCAGGCTGAGCATGAGGGTGACATGATGCGCAACGCTCTGGAGGCGGAGGCCGTCGCGGTGGCAATAGACGCTGCAAGTAAGTTCCTTGTCGATAAGATGTCTGCGGACTCCAATGAAGGGCTTATCCTCGACTTCATCGAGGAGGGTGCCGTGACATGAAGAAGCTCTCATCTGTGTACGCGGAGGCGTTGTACAAGACCGCGAACGCGGTGGGTGCCGAGCCGGCCGTTAAGGAGTTCGCGGGTTTCCTGGAGGAACGCGGTCATACCGAGTTGCTTCCGGATATCCTTAACAAGTTTCAAGGTATTTGCGAGTCAAAGCGTGAGAACATGCCGCTTAAGCTGACGTTCCCATTTGAGCAGACCCCGGAACTTGTGGAGCGTATGTGTGTGTCACTGGTGTCGTACGGACTGATCCCGCAGGAGAGACTCGGCGAGGTTACGGTGGATGTCGAGTTGGACAAGTCGCTTGTCGGCGGCTTCGTCGCCGAAGCTAACGGTAAGATTCTGGACGCGTCAATCAAGCGATTATTGTATAAGAACGCTTAATTGCGTGAGAGGTAAGCGTGCATGTCCGCGAACATGGATGTTCAAGGTCTGCCGCGAGGCGTATGCGAAAGCAATGTGAAGAAATAGGGAGAGCGACAATGGCTCTTAACGCAAACGAAATTAGTCGTCTGCTGATCGAACGGATAGGCGGCGGGAAACTGGAAGCCGACATGACGGAAGTCGGCGCGGTGCTGTCGGTTGGCGATGGAATCGCGAGAGTGCACGGGCTGGAAAGCTGCATGGCGGGTGAACTGTTGGAGTTCGACGGCGGCGGTATGGGCATGGCGTTGAATCTTGAAGAGGACAATGTCGGAGTCGTCCTTTTCGCTGACGGCTCCAACGTCGAGGAAGGCACTCGCGTACGTCGAACGAACCGAACGATGGAGATTCCCGTTGGTGACGGTCTGCTTGGAAGAGTAGTGTCGCCGCTCGCGGAACCGCTTGACGAGGGCGGCGCGATCCAAAGCACCAATACTCGAGCCGTCGAGGCGATCGCAACGGGCGTCACTGCGCGTCAGCCGGTTACCGTGCCGCTTCAAACCGGCATCATGTCGATTGACGCGATGATCCCGATCGGGCGCGGTCAGCGTCAGTTGATTATCGGCGACCGCCAAACCGGGAAGACTGCGCTTGCCATCGATACCATTATTAACCAGCGAGATAAGGGCGTTATCTGTATCTACTGCGCGATTGGGCAGAAGGCCTCGGTCATTGCCGGCATCGTGACGACTTTGAAGCGATACGAGGCGATGGAGAACACGATCGTCGTTGCGTCGACCTCAAGCGATCCGGCTCCGTTGCAGTACCTTGCCCCGTATTCCGCGTGCGCAATGGCGGAGGAGTTCATGTACGCGGGCAAGGACGTTCTGATCGTCTACGATGATTTGAGC
>JAITGH010000133.1 GCA_031280855.1 Oscillospiraceae bacterium
CGCGGCTCAAAAAACACTTGACAATCGCACTATTTTGTGGTATAATAGCAGAGTAGGGCGAGACCGAACGCACCGCTAAGTGGTGAGTCTACAGCGACGACTCCGCACTATCCAGCGAGTCATAGCCGTACCGAGTCACAGTCGCCTCGAGTATCTCGATACCCATATTGCGCCCGGCGGCTTGAGCCTCCACCGTATCACGCAGACACAGCTCCAGCGTTCGCTTCGAGTACGTCAGAAGCTCCGACCGCAGATAGTTGTCCTGAGCCGCCCATCGCTCCGTACCCGCCAAGATCGCCGCGTCATAGTCGCTCGGACGACCCAGCGCGGACAGCTTCGGATAACGCTCCGCGATCTCCTGCGCCCACAGCACGTGAACGGCGGCGATAAGCGCGGCCATGTTCAGTACCTCCGGCTCGACACTCGGTAACGCCTCCCGAATCGCGGCGTACTCCTCCGGGAACGTGATCTCCATCATCCGCGCATACTTCAGCGTCATTAGGTTTACACCATCCGCACGTGCGCCCTTGAGATCCTCAATGTAGCTTTCAATGGTGTCCGTAGCCCACGCGGAGAACTGCGACGAGCGCATGACGACAAACGTGCGAAGATCGTCCTGACAGTCGGCGCGGCCGCTCGCGTCCTGCACGTTCGTGAACATCTCCCACTCCAGATTCACAACGTCGGTAATCAGCTTCTGGCGATGCATGGCGTTAGCCCTCCCCATTTCTTGGTGCGTCCATTCCGGCGATCCCGGCGTAATCGCTCGGGTAGTTCACATTGTACAGCAACGAGTCAAACCACAGGCTGCCGAGTTCCTCGCGCCGGATCTCCCGCAGGTTCACGCGCCGCAACAGCGCGCCCATCTTGTAGACTCCCTCCGCGATCATCGACTCCACGAGCGGCAATACGCGGAGCGAGTAGTACGCGAACAGCGGTTCCGCACGACCGCCGTCGGAGATAATCGCGCCCGCGTCGAACCCGAGGCTAAGCTCCGCAACGCGGTTCGCGGCGGCAAGCGTCGCGAACGGCATATCCGCCGCGACGAGGAACGCGTCGCACTCCAACGCTCGAAGTACCGCGTGTAATCCGCCGAGCGGCCCGATCTCGCGATGCTCATCCGCAACGCGCTCCACCGGCAGCTCCGAGAATCGACCCGCGTCATTCACGCTTAAAACCACGCGCTCACCCCCGAATCGGCGAAGCGCGTCCTGCGTAAGCGTCACGCCGTCCGACATCGTAAGCGTAAGCTTATCGCGCCCCATGCGAGTGCTCTTCCCGCCCGCGAGTATCGCGTACACCATCATACGGGGTAAAGCTCGAACGCGTTAACGGCGTAGACCTCCGGAACGTCGAAGCTAAGCCGAACGTAACTCGACTCGTCCCCGGTAACCGCGTCGGCGGAGAGCGGAGCCGCAATCACGGCAAGCACAGGAATCACCGAGAACGGCCGCTTCATACTCTACCCTCCAAATCGTGTAAGTTGATTGGTAATGTCATAAATTTGTGTATTACTTCGTCTGCTTCCCTTGCCGTATTTTATCCATGCCCCACCGTTACTGAATTGAGGCTGTGAAAAATCGTCGGCGGTCGTTATCCTCGTACTACAACAAATTTCCGGCAATACCAAGTTGGATTACTTACGAAGCACGAGGATCGCGTTCGGCAAGTATCGCCCGGTAGTCTTCATAGGCGTGCAAACGCTGCCGACGATCGCGCTGTCGTACATCATAACCGAGGAACTGCCGCCATCGCACAGACACGCGTTAACTACGCCGTATGAGAACAATATGTCGGCGAGCTCCCCCACGGTGATCCCCGCGGAGTGCAGCTGTCTTCCGTCAACGGTTACCAGCACGACGGTACCGTCGGCGGTCTGCCCGATTGCGGTTCGAGGCTGGCAACCCCATCCGGCGCTTCCGGAGATCATGCGCTTCCCGTCGGCGATCAGCACCGGTCCCCATTGCACCATATCGCGCAACGGATAATCTTGCGGCTTCTTTATACTTCCGACGACCAGTATGTCGTCGTTTGTGAACCCGGCGGAGGCGGAGTTCAACCCCGTCTCACGGTTGCCCCACAGTTTGCCGTCTGCGATACTCCACCCGATGATCAGCCCGCCGGTACCTTTGCCCTCAGCGTCGCCGAACCCGTTAGCGTTAACTCCCGCGATCGCGTCGTACTTCTCAAGGTACGAGCTCATCAGTTCGCCGCGCACGTCCTTCGCGTCAGTGTGACGTACGACTACTCTGGACGGGTCGCTGACGAACAGGATCTGACCCTTGTAATAGTTACCGCCGTCACCCAGTGAGAACCCGCCGATCTCGACGATTCGGATGTCTTGCTCCTTATCGGCTACGATGTACTTGTTGCCCTGTTCGTCCTTATCTCCGACTTTCGGCCAGTCGTCGTCTATGTCCACGGGAGCGATAACGTCGATTGCGGTTTCATCGTCAAAGTCAGGAGTTGGAGTCGGCGTTGACCGAGGCGCGATTACAACTACGTTCGGGTCGCTGATCAGATTGTCGTCTGTCGTAACTTGCTTCGCCATGATCTTATCGACAACCGTCTTGGGGAAGAACTTCGTCGCAAGCCACTGGTGATCCGCCGTCGTCATTGCCGTCTCGATCCACGTATCGCGAAGCGTGCTGATAATCGGAATATTGGTAAACGTGATGACGTAATAGAATACCAGAAGCACGAGAAATGATCCGAAAACCACGCATAAAACAGTCAAGATTTTGTTAAGTTTACCCATGTTGTCCTCCCGGACTGAGATATTAGCCGTTTGAGTAGTCAAGGTTCAGGAGTCAGGAATCAAGGCGCGGGAATTAGGGCGAGACTTAGCGAAGTCCGCGAGGACAGTGGCACCCCCGGCGCGAATCGAACGCACAACTACTCCTTAGGAGGGAG
>JAITGH010000175.1 GCA_031280855.1 Oscillospiraceae bacterium
GTCTGCATTATCTGGGGCAACAATCCCGCCGCCAGCGCGGGTTGGAGCGTTGACCGCATGAAGACGACGAAGGAGTTCGGCTCCGTTAAGTACATTGTGGTTGACCCAAAGATTACCAACACCGTGGAGAACTTCGCCGACGTCCACATTCAGCTGCGTCCCGGCACGGACGGCGCACTCGCACTATTCTTCGCCGATCAGATCATCAAGTCCGGGAACTATGACAAGGATTTCGTCGAGAATTGGGCGCACGGATTCGAAGAGTACGCACTGCTGGCGGCGGAGTACAGCGCGGAGAAGACTGCCGAAATCTGCGGAGTCGCTGCGGAAACGCTGCTGCAAGCCGCAAGATTGCTTACGGAGCGTACGAAGCCGATTACCATAAAAAGCTCCGCCGCTCAGCCGCACCATACGAACGGGACGAACAACTATCGCGCGATGATGCTGCTTATTCCGCTGACCGGAAGCTTGGACGTAGAGGGCGGTCACGCGATTGCGAACGATGTGCTGGACGTGGATTTGTCGGGCTCGTCATACAGTTTCGCGAAGTTGGATCTGTATCCGGCGATTCGGCACTTGCGGGTTGACACTCCGTACCACCCGCTGTGGGACGCGGTCGATATCGACGGCAACATTCAGATTAACTCGCTGCCGGAATACGTGAAGACGGGCGCGATACGTGCGGCGATCCTCTTCGGAGGGAACGCGATGATGTGGGCGCAATCGCACGAGTATCAGGAAGCCCTTAAGAACATGGACTTCGCCGTTGCGGTTGACTTCCGCGATAACCCATGGACGCATGACTATGTTGACATACTGCTGCCCGCCGCGATGAGCTATGAGCGTTCCGCGCCGCTTACGGTAAACGGGCGTAAGATCTTCCTAAGGGAGCCCGCGATCGCGCCTCGGGGCGAAGCCAGAAGCGACTATCGGATCTGCTGTGATCTCGGCACGGCGCTGGGCTATGGCGAAGTGTTCTTCGGCGGAGGCGAGAATGCGGAGGAGGGCTGCCTGCGTGAGACTCTGCGGACTCTCGGCGGAGCGAAGACGTTCACATTGGAAGAGTTACGCAAGGCGTCGCCGGACGGTCTGGTGATTCCGATACGCGGCGGTCCGAAATATAAGAAGTGGGAGCTGGGACTGCTGCGCAAGGATGGGAAGCCGGGGTTCGAGACTCCAAGCGGCAAGGTCGAGTTCGTGTCGGAGCTATTGCGGGAGCACGGTCTGGATCCGCGCCCGGTGTACGTGGAGCCGGTGTACAGCCCGATCTCAACGCCGGAAATTGCGGAACGCTTCCCGCTGGTGATGGTTGCGGGGTCGCGAGTGCCGTACTACTCGAATGCGAAGCATCGCGAGCTTCCGTGGCTCAGGCGGTTCGAGCCGGAGCCGATCGTTAAGCTCAACCCGGTCGACGCGGAAGCTCGGGGCTTGAGAGACGGGGACAGGGTGCGAGTTACCGCGCCGGTCAACTCGGACGGGATCGTGGTTAAGCTGGAGGTCAGCAGGATCATCAAGCCGGGAGTAATCGACATCTTGCACGGTTGGGAACACGCGAACGCCAACGAGCTTATAACACGCGACTTCGACCCGATCAGCGGTTTCGTCCCGTTCCGCGAGGGCTTGTGCGAAGTCAGAAAGGCATAGTGCGCATGTATAATTTTGATACGGCGGTCGACCGCCGCGGTACCGGCAGCATCAAGTGGGACACGGTTTCGGACGACGTGATCGCGATGTCGATCGCGGACGCGGATTGGGCGACGTGCCCGGCGGTTACGGACGCGGTTCGCGCTCTGCTGGATTCGCGCTCCGTGTTCGGGTACAGCTTCGGCGATAGCGGATTGGCTGACGCGGTGGTCGAGTGGTACTCCCGCAAGTTCGGCTTGACGATCGAGCGCGATTGGGTAATCGCGCACAGCGGGATCGTACCCGCGCTTGCGACACTGTCGAGGCTTAGCGACGGTTACGTTCTGGCCGCCGAGCCGAACTACTCGATGTTGCTGACCGCACCCGCGAGGATCGGGCGGACGCTGGTGCGAGTTCCGCTGGAGGAGCGGCTTGACGGTTATCGGCTTAGCTATCACTATGACTTTGACGCGCTGGAGTCTCGAGTCGGCGGAGCCGGGATCCTGTATCTCTGCAATCCTCATAACCCGGTCGGGACGGTGTACACGCGTGATGAGCTGCAACGCATTGCGGAGTTCGCAGCCCGACACGGGCTGATCACGGTCTCGGACGAGATCCATTGTGAGCTTACGTTTGGGAAGCGGCATGTACCGTGGTTTGACGTGGAGCCGTTGAACAGCGTGACGCTGATAGCGCCGGGTAAGGTCTGCAACATGCCGGGTATTCCGATCGGGTTGGCGATCGTGCCGAATGCGGAGCTACGGCAAAAAGTGCGGCAGCTGCTGGGTCATGGGAACGGAGCGTTGAACTCGGCGGCGGCGGCGGGCGCGTTCAGCGCGGCGGCGGACTCGTGGAAGGCGGCGCAGGCGTCGTACCTTGCGGCGAACAACGGCTACCTTGCCGACGAGCTTCACAAGCGGCTGCCGAAAGCGCGGCTTACGCGTAACGACGGCACTTACCTGCAATGGCTCGACTTATCCGCTTACGAGTTGGGCGACGCGAAGAAGTACCTGCTGGAGCGCGCTCGAGTCGACTTGAGCGTCGGCGCGGACTTCGGCGGCACGGCTTCCCACGTTAGGCTGAATTTCGCGACTACGCGAGAGCGGCTTACCGCCGCGCTCGACCGCATCGAGTCCGCGCTTGAGGGCTCCGATGATCCCCGTCGAAGTAGACGGCGTGCATGACGCACGCTAACACGCTGCAACCCGCACGTGCGGTAACAACTAACCTCCCGCGGGCGGCGATGCGCCGTAATCGGTCAGAGGAGGTCATATGAAAGGGAATCCCACTATGAAGAAGCTACTTGCGTTAACCACAGCGATCGCGCTGACAGTATTGCTGTTGGCAGGATGCACGAAAGACGGCGCGGAGTCGTCGGCAAGCCCGTCGGCGGCGAACGTCGCGGCTACTAAGATTGTAATCGGCAACTCCGGCGGACCGCGTCCGTATTCGTATCAGCAGGACGGCACCGAAAACTACATCGGCTATGACAGAGACGTAATCGCGGAAGTCGACAAGCTATTGGCGCAGTACGAGTTCGAGTTCCAGGTGACGGACTTCCCCTCGATTTTCACCGGGATAAACTCCGGGCTGTTCCAGATGGGAGTGAACAACATAACGAAGAAGCCGGAGCGCGAGGCTCAGTGGTTGTTCGGTAAGGAACCGTACACGTACAACGGTCAGGTAATCGTTACTCGCAAGGACGACACCAGTATCAACGGGATCGGGGATCTCGGAGGTAAGAAGGTGTATCTGCCGGGCACGGGGTTGTTCTCGGACATCTTCGTTGACACATATAACAAGGCGCATCCTGATAATCCGATAATCGGAGTTCCCACGGGTACGACCAGCGTCGCCGGGTACGAGGACTTGATCAACGGAGTCGTCGATTTCGGGTTCAACGAGTACTGGGGCTTGAAGATCAGTCAGCAGAACTATCCGGAGCAATTCGAGTCTCTGCGCGTCGTGACTCTGCCGCCTGAGGAGGCGAGCCAGATCGAGGATCCGCTCGGCTGGTACATATATCCGAAAACGGAGGCGGGTCAAACGCTGGCGGACGCCGTGGACGGCGCGATCGTTCAGTTGAAAGCGAATGGGAAGCTGAAAGAGCTTGCGGTGAAGTGGTTCGGCGAGGACGGTCTGCCGGAGTGGTTCAAGTAACCGCGTTTCGCGCTATCTTGTATCTTGCCTGATTGCCCGAGCGGCAATCAGGCGGAATCGGCATAACAGTATAAAGGAGAAACTATGCCATGCGTAAAATAATGGTAGCGGCGTTGCTGCTGCTGATCGCGGTCACTTTTGCCGGTTGTGCGCAAATCGGGGCGTTTTCCGGGGATTACTATCTGCAAGTGTATAACGAGGATACGGCTCAGTTCGACGGTCGCAGCGAGTACATACGATTTGGAGCGAACAAGACGTTCGGCATTCATACGGACGACAAGTACGGGTTTACCGACGTACCGGGCACGTACGAGTCGTCGGACGGGAAGCTGGTGCTGACGTTCGTGGAGCCGAAACGTGAAGACTATTCGGACGGCGGGAAGTACGATTCGGCGGTTCAGGCGAAGGCGGATTTTGAGGCTCGCGGGGGTGAGCATTGGACGTTCAGCACGGAGCGGTTCAGCACGGTCGCATTGAACGCGGACGGAGGATTCCGGTACAAGAAGTCGCCGATGTTCGACGTGCTGCTGATATTCGAGCGCATACCTCCGATTTTGCAGTACCTGCCGATAACGCTGGAGATTGCGACGGTGTCGATGCTGTTCAGCATAATCGTCGCGTTCGGAGTGGCGATTGTGAAAGTCAAACGCATCCCGGTGCTGCGCCAAATTGCGGGCGCGTACGTGTCGTTTACTCGCGGGACGCCGATCTTGATACAGTTGTACGCGACGCTGTACGGGATACCGATGTTGTTGAAGGCGTTCAACGTGGATACGGGGTTCATCAACGGGATCCCGAGGATAACGTTCGCGCTGGTAGCGTTATCATTGAA
>JAITGH010000023.1 GCA_031280855.1 Oscillospiraceae bacterium
CGTTCTCGAGGGTCTTGAGGCGAGCCAGCAGCTCGGCAAGCCTCGGGTCGTCTTTCGTAAGTCCCGGCGCGTACGACTTAATACGCTCGAGAATGCCGTTGCGCCCCGCGACTTCGCTCATCGGGAATCGGCGCGAGTTCCCGACGATTTCGGGATCGACGTGCTCGAAGCTGACGCTGTTTTTAAGTACGCCGTCGATGTGCATCCCGCCCTTGTGAGCGAACGCGCCGGTTCCGACGTATGGCTTGTTTGACGGCAGTATGATGTTGGCGATCTCCGCAATCTTGCCGGAAACCGCGCACAGCCTTGCGATGTCGCCGTCGGGGTCGAGGTTCATCTTCAGCTTGAGCGACGGCAGTATCGTGCTTAAGTCCGCGTTACCGCAGCGTTCGCCGATCCCGATTAGCGTGCCTTGAACGTGCGTAACCCCGGCCTCGACCGCCAGCAGGCTATTTGCCGCCGCGCTGCCCGTATCGTTGTGAGCATGGATGCCAAGCGCAAACGTCGGGAACCTTAGCGCAACACTGCGTACGACCTCATAGACTCGAAGCGGAAGCGTGCCGCCGTTCGTATCGCACAGTACCAGAGTATCCGCACCCGCTTCAGAGGCGGCTTGAAGCACTGCAAGCGCGTAGTCGGGGTCGGACGCGTATCCGTCGAAGAAGTGCTCCGCGTCGAAGATTACCTCGCGCCCGTGTGACTTCAGGAACCGCACCGAGTCTGCAATCATGCGAAGATTCTCATCAAGCGTCGCGCCGATAATCTCGTGAACGTGCAAGTCCCAGCTCTTCCCGAAGATTGCGACAGACGGCGTATTCGCGGACAGCAGTGTTGCAAGTGTTTGGTCGTCTTCTGCTCTCATGTCTTTGCGGCACGTCGAGCCGAACGCGGTAAGCCTCGACCGCCGCAGCGTAAGCTCGGACGCTCTCGCGAAGAACTCCAGATCCTTCGGGTTCGACGCGGGGTTACCCGCCTCGATGTACCCGACTCCGAAATCGTCCAGCGCCTGAGCGATCGCGAGCTTATCGTTGACCGAGAACGCGACGTCGACGCCTTGCGCTCCGTCGCGGAGCGTCGAGTCAAATATCGCTATATGTTTCATATTATCAATACTTCATTCTATATCATGCAAGCAGCTTATTCACCGCGTTGAGATACGCGAGGATGCTTGACTCTATGACATCGGTACTGAGACCGCGGCCGGTCGTAACGCGGTCGCCGTTGCGAAGCTTAACGACGACCTCGCCGAGCGCGTCCATACCGTCGGACGTGGAGTGTATCGTGTAGTGCTCCAGGATTGAGTTCGCGACACCTGTGATTTTGTCGATCGCCTTGTATGCCGCGTCGATGGGGCCGTCGCCGAGCGAGACCTCCTCAACGAGCTCGCCGCCGCGTTCGAGACTTACCGCGCACGACGCTCGAGTGCCGATCCCGGTGGTCATTGCGAACGTCTTAAGCTCGTACAGGTTCTCAACGTACATGCGATTGTTGACGATAGCCTCAAGGTCGCCGTCGGTTAGTTCCTTCTTGCGGTCGGCGAGTTCCTTGAACTTCGCGAAGAACGCGTCTAAGTCCTCCTTGGGGAAGCGGTAGCCGAGCTCCGCAAGGCGATTCTCAAACGCGTGCCGCCCGGAATGCTTGCCAAGCACCATGGAGTTCGAGGGTATGCCGATCGATTCAGGAGTCATGATCTCATACGTGCTCTTCTCCGCAAGAACGCCATGCTGGTGGATTCCGCTTTCATGAGCAAACGCATTCTTTCCGACAATCGCCTTGTTATTCGGTATGCTTTGTCCGATTATGTTAGACAGCAGTCGGCTGGTATGGTAGATCTGTGTCGTGTCGATTCGAGTCTCCGCCTGATAGAAGTCGCGCCGCGTGCGCAGAGCCATAACGATCTCCTCAAGCGAGGCGTTACCGGCGCGCTCCCCGATGCCGTTGACGGTGCACTCGACTTGACCGGCTCCGGCGGCGACTCCGGCAAGCGAGTTCGCGACAGCCATGCCGAGGTCGTCGTGGCAATGCAGCGAGATCGTCGCACGGTCGATGTTGTCGACGCGCTCCATAATGAACGCGATAAGAGCGGACATCTCCGCCGGGGTAGTGTAGCCGACGGTGTCGGGAATGTTGACGGTAGTCGCGCCTGCGGCTATCGCGGCACGTATGACGCGGGCGAGAAACTCGCGATCGCTGCGGGTCGCGTCCTCGGCGGAGAACTCGACATCGGAGCAAAGCCTCTTCGCGTACGCGGTCGCCGCTGAAGCGCGTTCCAGCACTTCTTCCGGGGTCATGCGCAGTTTGTATTGCATGTGCACCGCCGAAGTCGCGAGGAACAGGTGGATTCGCGGAGATACCGCGCCCTTGACCGCGTTGTACGCGGTGTCAATGTCGCTTTCCGTCGCTCGCGACAGCGATGCCACCGTGCAATTCTTTAGCGTGTCCGCGACAGTCTTCACCGATTCAAAGTCACCCGGAGAGCTTACCGCGAACCCGGCTTCGATAACGTCAACGCCCAGTGTCTCCAGTTGTCGGGCGATCTCGATCTTCTCGTTCAGGTTCATGCTGCATCCCGGGGATTGCTCGCCGTCACGCAGTGTCGTGTCGAATATTTTGACTTGACGCATTTTGTAACCTCGTTTTCTATGTTCATAAGGGTGCTAGGATTCCACAACCGCACCTCGAGACGCGGAGCTTACGCTCTTAGCATAACGCCTGAGGTAACCGTTGAGCCGCCGGGTTCTCGGCGCGAGTTCGGCTTTTCGAGCGTCAAGTTCAGCGTCGGATAGCTCGACATTCAAGGCGTAGGCGTTAATGTCGATGGTTATGATGTCGCCGTCGCGCAGGAGCGCGATTGCGCCTCCGGCTTCCGCCTCCGGTGAGACGTGCCCGATTGCCGCGCCACGAGTCGCGCCGGAGAATCGGCCGTCCGTAATCAGCGCGACGCTGCGGTCAAGCCCCATGCCGGCAATCGCGGAGGTCGGGTTTAGCATCTCGCGCATTCCGGGACCTCCGGCGGGACCCTCATAGCGGATTACCACGACGTCGCCGGGTTTGATCTTTGAGTCGTAGATCGCGCGGATTGCGGATTCCTCGTTATCGAACACCCGTGCGGGGCCGGAGTGCCGCAGCATCTCGGGCGCGACCGCGCTGCGCTTCACTACCGCGCCCTCCGGCGCGATGTTCCCGAACAGTACCGCCAGTCCGCCGGTAGCGGAGTACGGAGACTCGACAGAGCGGATCACCTCGCCGGAGCGTGAGTAACGCTTCGCGGCTTCGGCGAACGTTACGCCTGCAACGGTCATCGCGCCGCCGTCGAACTTGCCTGCGTTAAGCAGCTCTGCAATTACCGCGTACACTCCGCCGGACGCGTCGAGATCCTGCATATGGTGCGATCCTGCCGGGGCGAGTCTGCACAGATTCGGCGTAGTCTCGCTGACCTCGTTGAACATGCGCAGATCGAGCTTGACGTCCGCCGCATCGGCGATTGCCAGCAGGTGAAGCACGGAGTTCGTCGAGCAGCCGAGTGCCATGTCAACGCGCAGCGCGTTGCGGAACGCGGCGGCGGTCATGACGTCGCGGGCGCGAACTCCGCGCTCCGTAAGCGTCATGATTTGCTCGCCCGCACGCTTCGCGAGCCGCAGTCGTGAGGCGTAGACCGCCGGAATCGTGCCGTTGCCCGGTAACGCGATACCGATCGCCTCGCACAGGCAGTTCATCGAGTTTGCGGTGAACATCCCGGAGCAACTGCCGCAGCCGGGACATGCGCGATCCTCAAGCTCGTGGAGCTGCGCGTCGGAGACCGTCTCGGCGGCGCGGCCGCCTACGCCCTCGAAGACGGAGTTCAAGTCCAGCCCGTCAATTGACAGCATCGGACCGCCTGAGATGAAGATGCTCGGAAGATTGCACCTTGCCGCCGCCATCAGCATCCCGGGTACGACCTTATCGCAGTTCGGGATGAATACCAGCCCGTCGAACGCGTGGGCGCGCACCATGCTTTCCACGCTGTCCGCGATCAGCTCTCGTGAGGGCAGCGAGTACCGCATCCCGTCGTGCCCCATGGCGATTCCGTCGCAGATCGCGATCGTATTGAACTCCAGCGGAGTGCCTCCGGCGGCGAGTACTCCGTCCTTGACGGCTCTGGCAACCGTTTGAAGGTGCGCGTGACCCGGCACGACCTCATTGTACGAGTTCACAACGCCGATCAAAGGCTTCGCGATTTGGGAGTCCGTGAGCCCCATCGCCTTAAGCAATGCGCGTTTCGGCGCATTCTCGAATCCCAAGTAAACGTTAGCGTTTGCCATCTACTTCTTCCACCCGAACTTGGAGCGCAGTTCCGCGCCGACTTGCTCAACCAGTAACTCGCTTTCAATGCGCCGCTTCGCGAGGAACGACGGACGCCCTGCCTTATTCTCGAGGATCCAATCGCGGGCGAACTCACCGTTGCGGATGCGCGTAAGCACCTCGCGCATTGTCTGCTTCGTTTCATCGGTGATAATCTTCGGGCCGACGGTGTAATCGCCGTACTCGGCGGTGTCGGAGATCGAGTACCGCATCATGGACAGCCCGCCCTGAATGACCAGATCGATGATTAGCTTCATCTCGTGAATGCACTCAAAGTACGCGCTTTCAGGCTGATAGCCAGCCTCGACGAGAGTCTCAAATCCTGCTTTCATCAGAGCGGTAACCCCGCCGCATAGTACGGCTTGCTCGCCGAACAGGTCGGTTTCCGTCTCTTCCTTGAACGTCGTCTCGAGCACTCCGGCGCGAGCGCCGCCTACGCCGAGCGCATACGCGAGCGCGAGCTTCAGCGCGTCGCCGGTCGCGTCCTGATGTACCGCAACTAGGCACGGCACGCCCTTGCCCTCCACGAATTGGCTGCGAACGGTGTGACCGGGACCTTTAGGCGCGATCATCACGACGTTCACGTCCGCAGGCGGCACGATCTGGTTGTAGTGGATGTTGAAGCCGTGCGCGAACATGAGCGTCTTTCCGGACGCGAGATTCGGCGCGACGCTGTCGCGGTAGAGATCCGCTTGCTTCTCGTCGTTCACGAGCAGCATGACGAGGTCGGACTGCGTTACCGCGTCCGCGACGCTGACGACGGTGAACCCGTCGGACTTTGCGGTTACCGCGCTCTTTGAGCCTTCGTACAGCCCGATGATGACCTTCACGCCGTTGTCGCGCAGGTTTTGCGCGTGCGCGTGTCCTTGACTGCCGTAACCGACGATTCCGACAGTCTTCGATGAGAGCAACCCGAGGTTGCAGTCTTGCTCGTAGTAAATCTTTGCCATTTCAGTGTTCTCCTATATGTGTTAGTAGAATTTGGTGAATGCGGGAATCAGCCGACGTAACTGCCCTTGGAAAGCGCGATTGCTCCGCTGCGGCAGGTCTCTAGGATACCGAACGATCGAGCAGTCTCGATGAATGCGTCAATCTCTTCCGATGGCGCGGTGATCTCTGCCGTGATGAAGTCAGAGCCAAAGTCGCGAACCTTACCGCCATATCGATTGATCAGCGCGTTGATTGCGGAGTTGCCCTCGCCGTTGACTTTCAGCTTGATCAGCAGATGCTCTGCGGAGACTGCGTCGGCGTCGCAGAACTGCGTGACGCGCTTCACGTCCTCAAGCTTCTCGAGCTGGCGTACGACTTGCTCCCGCATGTAGTCGTCGCCTGTGCAGACGATGGTGATGCGCGATAGCGCGGGGTTCTCCGTCTCGCCGACTGCGAGGCTGTCGATGTTGTAACCTCGTTTTGAGAATAGCGCGGTGACTCTGTTCAGGACACCGTAGTGATTGTTGACCGTCACGCCGACGGTGAACTTGCGTATCATACGAACGGACTCCTTTCGTCAGTTGGGTAATGTCATAAATGTTGTGCATTGATTCGTCTGCCTCCCTCACTGTATACACGATACAGCGTCGGTCGTTATCCTCGCACTACAACACATTTATGACAATACCCGTCAGTTGAGGCGAATATCCTCGACGCCGCCGCCCGGCGGGATCATCGGCAGTACCTTCGTGTCGGGGTCGATTTCGCAATCCAGCACCATAGGCGAGTAGGGGAGAGCGCGGAGCGCGGACTCCAGTTCCGCGAGAGTGCGTACCCTCGCGCCGGTCGCTCCGAACGCCTCCGCGAGCTTCGCGAAATCGGTCTTACGGTTCAGCGTCGTCTGGGAGTATCGCTGCTCGTAGAAGATGCTCTGCCATTGCCGAACCATGCCGAGCACGCTGTTATTGAGTATGACCGTCACGATGGGAAGATTCTGGGATACGGCGGTCGCAAGCTCGTTCAAGTTCATTCCGAAGCTGCCGTCGGAAGTGAAGTGTACCGTGCGCTTACGCCCGGAGGCGAGACACCCGCCGATCGCGGCTCCCAGCCCGAATCCCATCGCGCCGAGCCCTCCGGAGGTTAGCAGCGTGCGCGGCAGCTCGAACGGATAGTGTTGCGCAACCCACATCTGATGCTGTCCGACGTCCGTCGCGATGACTGCGTCACGCGGCACATTAGCGTGTACGGCTCTGATGATATTGCGCGGCGAGAACACGTCCGCAGGCTCCGGCGGAACCTCCGACTTCAGCGCGTCTACTTCTGCGAGCCATTCCGGGCGCGGTTGAGGCTCCAGTTTCGCGGCAAGCGCGGCGAGTATCGCCTTAACGTCGCCGCGTAAGCTCAAGTCAGGGCGCACGTTCTTTCCGAGCTCCGCATGGTCGATGTCGATGTGGATGACGGAGCAGTTGCGCGTGTACTTCGCGACGCTGCCCGTAGCGCGGTCGGAGAACCGCACTCCCGCCGCGACGATGAGATCAGCCTTCGATTGCGCTACCGTCGAGGCGTAACGGCCGTGCATACCGCTCATGCCAAGGTTCAGCGGATGGCTGTCCGGAACGGCGCCCAGCCCCATCATTGACAGCCCGATTGGTGCGGAGATCAGTTCCGCGAATCTTACGACCTCCGGCTCCGCGCCCGCCGCGATTATCCCGCCTCCGCAGTAGAGGTACGGACGTTTC
>JAITGH010000105.1 GCA_031280855.1 Oscillospiraceae bacterium
CGGATATCGAGTCGTGGGATTGGGCGGGAAGCGCGGCCGCGAAGAACGGTACATACCTGAACGACGGCACGTTCGCTCAGATGTGGTTTCAGACCGGATTCTTTGAGCGTCTTATTGCACTGCTGGAGTTCGAGAACGCCGCCGTCGCGATCCTCGACGAGGACTCGCAGGAGCACGTCCACAAGTTCTTTGAGAAGCTCACGGATCTGTACATCCGCATCTTCGACAAGGCGATTGAGACGTACAAGGCTCCGGACGGGACGTCGTACATCAAGGCGGTGTTCTTCCACGACGACTGGGGCAGCCAGAAGGCTCCGTTCTTCTCGCCGGACGTGTGTGAGGAGATGATTGTGCCGTACATGAAACGAATGATAGACTTCCTGCACTCGAAAGACGTGTTTTGCGAGTTCCACTCGTGCGGGAACAACTATCTGCAAGTTCCGAATATGATCAAGGCTGGATGGGACGCGTGGGCGCCGCAGCTCATGAACGACTGCTACAAGATCTACGACGACTTCGGCGACAAGCTGCTGATCGCGACGTTCCCAATGGGAGTGCCTGCGGCGGACGAGCTTGCGAAACTGCCCGAGTCCGAGATCCGCGCCGCCGCAAGGTCGTACGCCGACAAGTGCTGCGTCGCGGGAAAGTCGAGCTTCTACAACTACTACGCCGCCGATTACCTGCGCATACCCGCATTCAAAGAAGAGCTGTACGTTCGCTCCCGCATGAATTACTCGAAGTAACCACAATATACAACTTATGAGGTGACGACCAATGATTATCATCGCAGAAAAGATCAACGGCTCCATCCCGAGCATGGGCAAGGCGATCGCCGCCCGCGACGAGGAACTTATCAAGAGCCTCGCAGTCAGGCAGACCGCCGCCGGTGCAAGCTTCATCGACGTTTGCGCTTCCGTGGAACCCGCCGCAGAGTACGACACTCTTACGTGGATGCTCAACCTGGTGCAAGGTGCGACCGATTGCACGATAAGCGTTGACAGCCCGAATCCGGATATCCTGGTCGACGTACTGAAGGCAGGTACCGTCAAGAAGCCCGGACTCGTCAACTCCGTCTCTATGGAGGGCGACAAAGTCGACAAGATCTTCCCGCTTATCGCCGATACCGACTGGGAGGTCGTCGCTCTGCTTTGCGACGATACCGGAATCCCGAAGACTGCTCAGAAGCGTAAGGACGTCTTCGACGCGCTCATGGAGAAGGCGAAACAGTACGGAATCGCGCCGAGCCGCCTGCACATCGATCCGCTTGTCGAGATGCTCGCAACTTCATACGACACCGACGACGAAGACGCGAACGGAGTCAAGGTCGTCGTCGACGTCATGAAGTACATCCGCGCAAAGTACCCGGAGATTCATATCACGGGCGCGATCAGCAATATCTCGTTCAATCTGCCTGCGCGTAAGTTGGTTAACGTTGCGTTCGCGATTCAGTCGATCCGCGCAGGGCTTGACAGTTCCGTGATGGATCCGCTTGACGACGCGCTTATGGGCGCGATTGGCGCGGCGGAGCACATACTTTTCGGCACGCCCTCCAACGATCTCGCTCAAGCGTACATCCCGTTGGTTACTGATGCGCTCGCGATTGACAGCGATGACGAATTAGACGACTCGAAGTACGACAAGGTCTCGCTGGGCATACTGTACGCTACGAAAGCGTGCCTGGGCTTTGACGATTTCTGCATCGAGTACATCAGCGCGGCGCGTGACGGCACTATCGCCGCGAAGCTGTAGGGTTTTGCTTGTGCGAACCGTTTCCCTGCGGAGACTTAAGCGCTCTCCGCAGGGTTCGTGTGCCCATTTGCGGGGTGAGGCATATTTCTGAAAAGATTCGAAAAAAGTACTTGACAAGCGCTTGAAAGTGTGGTATAATAAGTGTGAACATAAAAGTGTTCCACTTCAGGGGTGCCGATATTCGTCGGCTGAGATTCGGGCTAACCCGAGAACTCTTTGAACCTGATGCCGTTAGTACGGCCGTAGGGATGCAGTGAGATACGCAGTTACCGGTGATAGCGATTCGCGGCGGCGTGCCGAGGGTTGGTTTTGCTTAGCGGCGGTAGCGCGTTCCGGTCACGCAAGAGGTTCCCCCCGTTGTGTAGAAACAAAATGGGAGGGTTTTTGTATGCAAAGACCGGAAAACATGAGCGAAATCAAGGTGCTGACAGAGTGCGCGGTACTCGCCGCCTTGAGTTTCGCGCTGTCGGCGATACCGACGCCGATGCAAATGCCGTTGGGAGGTACCGTGTCGTGGTTCTCGACCGTACCGGTGCTAATCGCCGCGCTGCGGCACGGGTTCATCTGGGGAACGGGTACCGCGATGGTTCACGGCATGGTTCAGCTGCTGATGGGATTCGACAACGTCACATACGCCTACGCTGCGGGATTCGCCGCTGCGGTCGGATGCGCGCTGCTCGACTATGTGCTGGCCTACACCGCATTGGGAGTCGCGGGATTGATATTCGCACGTTCAAAGCGCGGGGTCGACGGGTGCGTTAGCGCGGTGCTCATATCGGGCGCGTTGCGGCTGCTATGCAGTTTCCTAAGCGGCGTACTGATCTGGAGCAGCTACACGCCGGAGGGCTGGAACGTTACGGCGTACTCACTCGCATATAACGCGGCATGGTGCGTGCCGGACGTTGCTATCGCGCTCGCCGGAGTGCTGGCGTTACAGAAGGTTATCCCATATCGCGCACGTCATGCTGAATAGCCGTCCGCTATGCGCAGTGTTCGGAGCCTCGCCGGAGGACGCGCCGACTCGCGTGCCGGAGATTCGAACGGGCGACTTGGTAATCGCCGCAGACGGAGGTTGGAGGCTTGCCGCTGAGCTGAACCTTAGCTGCGACGTCGTAGTCGGAGACTTCGACTCAGCGCGAGAGCCGACTCGCGGCGAGCACTCCGGCGAGCTCGTCAGGCTTCCCGTTGAAAAAGACGTCACTGATATGTTCGCCGCCGTCCAAATCGGCTATGAGCGCGGCTACCGCCATTTCGCGCTGTACGGAGGGTTCGGAGGTCGGTTCGACCACACGCTTGCTAATCTGCAAACATTGCTGTGGCTTGCGAGGCGCGGTGCGAGCGCGGAGTTAATCGCGAGTACACAGGTGCTGACCGTTTTGCACTCTGACGGCGGTTGCCCGGCGGAACTTGAGTTGGGTGAGCGCACCTCCGGCACGTTCAGCGTATTCGCGTTCGGAGGCGCGGCAGACGGCGTGAGTATACTTGGCGCGAGGTATGAGCTGCGCGACTCGCGGCTCTCGGACGAGTTCGCGCTCGGGGTGAGCAACGAGTTCATCGGGGTTACGGTGCGGATCAGCGTGACGAACGGCTCGTTGCTTATCGTTCAGCCTGAAGCGCACGATTGACGCGATGCCGAAACCTAGCCGCATTGCGCGACTCGTGAGATTGCAATCGCGGGCAGAGCCGGTCGATTGCAATCTCACGGATGTCGTGTAACTTTTTTCTCGAAAATGCAAATTACCTCTTGACAAATGGATGAAAATGTGGTATAATAGGGTGTAACGTTGAGTTTGAAGAGGTAGAGGCAAATGTTCATTCGGTTTACGATCCGACGTATTGAGTATCGCTATGACCGCCGCGGTCATGGTAACTCTGTGTTGGGCTGAGCCGTTTCCATTCGGATTCATGTTACGGCGAAACCTGACGGTTCAGGTTTCGTCGTTTTTGTCGAGTGCCGAACTCGGCACAACTATACAAAGCGGAGGTTGACATGGCGCACACACTATTCATCGATGGCAGCAGCGGTACCACCGGGCTTCAACTTAGGGAGCGTCTGCGACCCTACGTCGAAGCCGGCGCGATTGCGTTGCTCGAACTACCCGAGTCGCATCGCAAGGACGACGGCGCGAAGTCGGACGCGATGCGCTCCGCTGACCTGACCGTGCTATGCCTACCCGACGACGCGGCTCGAGCCGCCGTTAACCTCGCGCCGGAGCGCTCGCGCATTGTCGATACGTCAACCGCGCACCGAGTCGCCGACGGTTGGATCTACGGCTTCCCGGAGCTTAACGCCGCGCAAGCGGAGTTGATCCGCAACGCCGACCGAGTCTCGAACCCCGGCTGTCACGCGACCGGAGCGATCGCGCTACTCTCACCGCTTGTAAACGCGGGGCTCATCCCGCGAGACTACCCGATCGCGATAACCTCCGTCTCAGGCTATACCGGCGCGGGGAAATCGGCGATCGCGGAATACGAGTCAGACTCGCGAAGCGCGGAGCTTGACGCACCGAGAGCCTACGCGCTCACCGCAGCGCATAAGCACATCCCGGAAATCGTGCGTTACGCGGGGCTTGAGCACGCTCCCGCGTTTACGCCGCTGATCTGTGACTTCCCGCAGGGTATGCAGGTTGTCATTCCGCTTCGCTTGCCGGGGCGACGACGAGACGTCTTCGAGGCTCTGCGGCAGCACTATGCGGCAAGCCCGAACATCGAGACGACTGATGAGATACCCGCGTTCGCGCCGTCGAATCTCAATGCCGGTACCGACAAACTCACACTGAGAGTCGCGGGCTCCGATGAGATCGTCATTCTGACGGCGCAATTCGATAACCTCGGCAAGGGAGCGGCAGGAGCCGCGATGCAGAACATACGGCTAATGTTAGGAGTCGAAACGATATGAAATATTTGGAGTGGATAGACGGCGGCGTAACCGCGCCCGCCGGGTTCAAAGCCTCCGGCGTGCACGCAGGCGTTAAGTCAAGCTCGCCGCCCGATAAACTCGACCTCGCGCTTATCGCGTCCAACGTGCCGAGCGTCGCGGCGGCCGTGTTTACGCGCAACGCCGTAAAGGCCGCGCCCGTTAGGCTATCCATGGAGCGAGCCGCGAACCGCGAATTGCAAGCCGTCGTGCTTAACTCCGGCAATGCGAACTGCTGTGCCCCGAACGACATGGAAAACGCGATCGCAATGAGCGACGCGGTCGCTCAACTGCTGGCGATTCCGTCGGAGCGAATCGCGGTGTGTTCCACAGGCGTCATCGGGCAGGAGATGAACATCGGCGCGATCCTCGACTCTGCGCCGAAACTCGTGCGGTCGCTGGGACGCGAGAGCTCACACTCCGACTCCGCCGCACGTGCGATTATGACCACCGATACCGTTAAGAAGGAGTTCGCGGTCGAGTTTGAGCTCGGCGGAAAGCCTGTGCGAATCGGCGGGATCGCAAAAGGTTCCGGCATGATCCACCCGAACATGGGCACGTTGCTTAGCGTGCTGACCACGGATTGCGCGATCTCCGCAGAACTGCTGGACAAGGTTCTGCGGAACGCGGTGAACGAGAGTTTCAACCGTATCTCGGTCGACGGCGATACCTCGACGAATGACACGTGCGTGATTCTGGCCTCCGGCTCGGCGGGTAACGCGGAACTGACGCTTGACGAGGACTACGGCTCCGACTCGTGGAAGTTTGAGGACGCGCTGTGCGCGGTATGCGCGAAACTGGCGATAGCGATGGCGGGCGACGGCGAGGGCGCGACGCACCTGATTACCTGCGTTGTCGATAATGCCGCGAACGAGCGCAAGGCCGAGTCCATCGCCATGAGCGTCATTGCGTCGAGCCTCGTGAAATCGATGATCTTCGGCTGTGATGCGAACTGGGGACGAGTGCTGTGCGCGATGGGCTATTCCGGCGAAACGTTCGATACGGAGCGCGTTGGCGTAACGTTCAGCTCCGCCGCCGGTGAGGTTGAGGTCTGTCGCGGCGGCAGAGGTCTGCCGTTCGATGAAGCTCTCGCGAAGACGGTGCTCTCGGAGCATGACGTCACGATCCGCGTCAGCCTGAATGAGGAGCTTGAGCCGGGCGAGTGTCCGATGTGCATGTGCTGGGGCTGCGACTTGACCTACAACTATGTCAAAATCAATGGAGATTACAGAACATGAGTAATGATAACATCAGAATTGACCGGGCGCAAGTACTGATCGAGGCGTTGCCGTACATCCGGCATCATCACGACAAGATCGTAGTGGTGCGCTATGGCGGCAGCGCGATGAAGACTCCGGAGCTTATGCGAGCCGTCATGAACGATATCGCGCTGCTCGCGCTCGTTGGAGTGAAGATCGTGCTTGTGCATGGCGGAGGTCCCGAAATCGACGCGCTTGCGAATAAACTCGGACTCGAGAAGCGCAAGATCAACGGGCTGCGCTACACAGATGAAGAGAT
>JAITGH010000177.1 GCA_031280855.1 Oscillospiraceae bacterium
ATCGTTGCGATTCGCTAACGCCTCGTCATAGTACCCGCCGAGAGTTGACGCTCCGCTCTTATATTTCGAGAATTCGCTCCTGCCGCTGCCGTCGGCGAAGAACACGCCGTCTTTTTGCAAGTCCGGGCGAGTGCTGCGGCGTTCCTCCGCCGACATGCCGCGCCGAGCCCCCGCGTCACGCGCCTCAATCTCACCCGCCGTGTTGTAGTAGACATCGTGCGGAGAGACATACCGCGCCGACTTGTCCGCCAGTGCTCGCCAGTACTTCATCGCCGTCTCGGAGCCAACGGCGCCGCTCAGCTCCTTGTACGCGTCGTCGGATTGCAATGCAAACTCCTCAGCGTCGGCTTCCGGCAGATCGTATTCTATCGCGAACCGCTCACCCGCATACGCGTCCCTACACCGCAGCAACGCACGGCGTGCCCTATCGTTTGAGGCGAACTTGTCTTCGATGTCGTTAAGCTGTTGCTCCGCCGCCCGTACGGTCTCCGCGCTCGGGCTCACGAACCTGCCTTCCGAACTCCGGATGCTTGTGCCGGGAGTAAACCCCTCTTCGTCTTGTATAACGTGCTGAATCTCATGCACAAGCGCTTCGGCGACAGAGTCGATGCCCAGCGTATTGTTCAGGCTTATGTGCAGTGTACTTCCGGAACCCCAAAGGGAAGCATTTTCGCCGTTAAGCGCGTCCGCGTTTACTCGTATGCCGGCCAGTTCCGGATACGCCTCAAACAGCGGCGCGGAGTCGACAAGCTCACTAAGCGCGACGGTGATCCCGTTGTCAGATTTAAGCCTTTCCCAAACTGCGGTCTTTACCGTCAGCTTTTCATCCAGCTCATATCGCCACTTACTATCCATGCCTCGGAACCAACCTGTATCGCGTCGGATCTCCTCGCTATCGCGCCCCTTGCGCTCCATCGACTCTGCCGAGCTCCGCGCCACAGTGTCGGCGGTGCGAGACCCCTTGCCGGCAAAGCTGTATCGGCTCTCGCCACCTGCCGCCTGAGCGTCGCGCTGCCGATCAAGCGCATCGGCGAACACAGCCTCGAGTTCCGCAAGCCGTTCGCGCAGCTCCGCGAACTCCTCGTACCGGAACTTCGTCAGACCTACGCCGCCCAGTCCGCCGCGTGACCTCGAGCTCCACGCCTCGCCAAGCCGCCGTAACAGATGCCGTACCGCACGCGCAAGCCGCGCCAACACGCCCTCGCCGCGCACCTCCAGCCGTTCAAGCAGCTTCGCGTCATACATCATGTCCGCAAGCGCATCCGCCACGATCTCCTCGTCAATATACGTGTCGTCCGGCGAGCTTGCGTCACTCCGCTCGTCCACTGCCTGCCCGTCCGCCGGGCGGGCCTGACGGTACAGCTCGCGCCGAGCGTAGCGCGATGTCTCCAACCGTCCGGAGTCGACGGTCTCCAACACGATACGCTCAAGCTCACGGTACACCGCCGGATCGCTCTCGGCGACCGAGTGCACCACCTCGTGCAACGCCGCCCACGTCACCGGATCCGCCGCGTCGACCGAGATCAGGATCTCCCCGGAGTCATACGCCGCGTTCGCACCGCGCCGAAGCTCGGACGTAAACCGAACCGTTCGAGCGGCGACCCGACCCAGCAGATCCAGTTGACGTTCCTGCTCGCCGGTCAGTCCGCGTTTCCGCGCCTCCGTCAAGTTCGCGTCGCGGATCAGCCCGCCAACTCCGCGCCCGCGTTGGAAGCGGTATCGCTCCACAGGACTCCCCGGCACGTCGGAGCGCGTGTACTCGCGCTCATATGCCGCGCCCTCGTCCCCTAACGCCTCGCTCCCGAGCCCCGCGTCCTGAGCGTCGCCCTCGTCCACTAACGCCTCGCTCCTAAACCCTGCATCCCGAGCGTCGCCCTCGTCCCCTAACGCCTCGCTCCTAAACCCTGCATCTTGAGCCGTCACCACAAGCTCCCCGGACTCGATGGAGCGCAGCATCAGCGCGTCCTCCGGCGTCGCGAACCCTCTCACAATGTAGTAGTCGTCAAGCCCGGCGATCGAGTTAACGCTGACGCCGTACTCGTCGCGTCCGACCACGCGGTACGCGCTGACAGTCGGCTCGTCCGAGAACCCGAGCTCATCGCCGACCCGTAAGCTCTCGATTATATCGGCGACACGATAGTACAGCCCGGTTAGTCGTCGCTGCTGCTCTCGGCTTTGCGCTCGGAATCGCCGGAGCGCGTCGGCGTATCGCTCGGCTCCGCCTCGTCCGCCGCCGGAGTCTCGTCCTTCGGCTCCGCCGCCTGAGGATCGATTGCTTGGAACAGCGCCTCGAACTCCTGATTGATTTTCATAAAATTTTTTCTCACTTTCTGCATTTTGGGTATTGACAACGCCGCCGGACTGTGTTAAAATGGGAGCAATTGAATCGGAGCCAACAGCCGCATCTGGATAACCGTCTTGGACGTACTCCCGGGGGCCTGTTGGATTCCGGTTCATTTCCTTTGCCATAACGGCCGCTTGCAAAGCAGGAACGTTCGGTAAAGTGCCGCTGCCGACCTTGATTATCTGTTTAGCCCATAGTTCACCGCCAACGTTATCGTTTTCCACAAAGAACGTCGTCCCGTTGTACCGCTTGCGATAGTACAGCCCCGTCTTTCCATCGTTGTGCGTCACGTAATACACATCGTCCGGCGCGGCGATGATGTCAGGGATCAGCTTCAGATCGGCGGCCGTCACCGGGTACTTCTCGTTCGTATGCGGACCGTGACTGTTGTATATGTGCCGCAAATCGTTGTCTGCGGCGACGTGCACGCGCCCGGATAGATCCGCGCCGTACTCGCGCCGTACCTTGTCGACAAGCTCGTCGGACACTTCGCCGATAACGAACGGCTTCACAGGCGTCGAGTCTATCACCGGATTCTCAACGAACCGCGACTTCGCGACGGAGCGATCGACATACTCCTCCATCGTCACGTTGTCCGCCGCGTCACTCGCTGCTAATCCCGCCGCGCCACTCACCGCTAATCCCTGACTGCCGAGCGCCGCGTTCTCTGCGTTTAACTGCGATTGACTGCGGATAGCTCCGGGCAAGCCCATCACGCCGCCGGAGAACGCGCCGCCAAGCATTGCGAGCAGTACGTCCTGCGGCCGCACGTCGATCGCCCTGCCAAGCAGCACGCTGTCGCTTATCGCGCCCAAGACCTCCGCAACGCCCTCCTCCGTCATCTCCGGGATCATCTGAGCAAGCATCGACCTCACGAACGTACGTCCGCCGCCGCGCCAGACCTCGAACAGCTTGTCAAGGCTGATCTTCTCGGTCAGCACCTCGATCGCGCCTCGCACCGCGCCGCTAAGCAGCGACGTCCCCGCGCTGTTCCCCTCCCGCAGTTTCATTAAAGAGTCCGAGCCCGCCGCGCTGAGCCCGAAGCTCGCAAGCGTCCCAAGCTCGCCCATCGGAAGGTTCGCAAGGTTCTGCAAGATGCTGTAGCCCGTGCCGTACAGGAACTCGCCGGCCGCACCTCCGGACTCGCCCGCACGCTCCGCCGCGCCGCCTTGCAGCCCGCTTTGCGCAATGCCGTAGCCGAGCCCCGGATCGTACGGGTTCCACTCGCCGCGCATCGCCTGTCCCGCGATCGTACCCAGCGTCGTACCGTTGAACCCGAACGGGTTCAACATGGTGCCGCCCAGCGCAAGGCTGCCTATCGTACCCAGCACCGGATGCTCCCGCCCGTACTCACGCGACGTCTCCGCGACGGCCAGCGCAAGCCGACGCTCCAGCGCGGGTTTCAGATAGTTGTAGTACTCCCGCCCCTTCGCCGTCTGTCCCGACTCCATATAATACAGGTATGTATTCTGCTCGGAGTCCGTCATCATATTCGCAACACGGATGTCTTGGGAGGTCTGCTCCGCATTCGCGCTCAAGGCCGCGTTCGCGTACGGGTCAAGTGCGCCGAACGCGTTCGCGCCTATCGGAGTATACACGCCCGGAGTCTTGCCGATGTACTCGTAGATCGAGCCCTTCGGCTTATAACCCATAGTGTCCGAGGTCTCGAAGTTAACGTGCGCGAACTTCTCGTTCTCGTCGATTCGCGCCTCGTTGCTTTGGCTCCGCCCGAGGCGGTACACCTCGTTCTCGGCGGCGGTGTGAGCCGCGCTCGCCTCGTTATACTCGCGCAACAGCCGGTAGTACTCGCTTCGAGCGCCCGCAAGCTGAGGCACCGCGCCGAGCCCGGGACGACTACGCCCCGTCTCGATCTGCTCCATGACGCGCTTCGCCTCTTCCTTCTTCTCGAACGCCTCGGCTTTCTTCGCCGCCGCCGACTGCTCCGCGCCCTTCGCGCGCTCCATCGGAGTCCTCGTATCAGGCGCAAGCGCGTTCGCATACACCTGAGCAAGATCGCCGCCGCCCAACCGAGCCGAATCCGTCGCGCTGCCCGCCCACGTGCCGGGCTCCGCGCCGCCGATGGGCGCGGTCGGCTTCAACCGCTTCGGCTCGACCGCGAACCGCCGGCCGCCGATAAAGACGCCCGTCGCGGCTCCGAACAGCGGTACCGGCTCGTAATCGTCCGCAGTCGGGATCCGAGGTATCCCATTCCCGTCCGGGTACTTGCGTTTGAACTCAGCCCGAGCCTCAAGCTTGCCCGTATACGTCCCGACGTTAAACTTCCCGCCGGTTGCGGAACCCGGCGCGGGCGCGGAGCCCGGCGCGGCTCCGGTATCGCGCTGCCGTTCCTCGAGCCTGTCCGCGTATGTCTTCGCATTAAAAGATGCCATATCCCACCTTCACCCTTTCCGCACTGCGCCTTCGTCA
>JAITGH010000195.1 GCA_031280855.1 Oscillospiraceae bacterium
TGCGAGTCGCTTCGCGACGACGGCGCATATCTGGAGGCTCAGGCGCGGGAGCTGTTGCTTGGCGCAGGGTTCACGGCGGAGCGTCCCGCAATCGCGGCGCAGCCGCTGGAATCGGCGCATCGAGCGATCGCGGCTCGAGCGCTTATCCGGGCCGCCGAGCTGCTGGGTACTCACTTGTACCGCGAACAGGTCGACGGCGCGCTGGAACTGCTGCATTCGGGTAAGCGCGGACGCACGATTGACTTGCCGGGAGGATTCGCGCTCTCGCGCACTCGAGAGGCGGTAGTGTTCACGTCGCCGTCTGCGCAGATTGTTCACGATTCTTTCACACAAAATGATTGACAACCCGGAGAACTTGTGGTATGATACTAAATAGGATAATTGTCAGCGAGGATCAGATCAGCGCAAGGGTCGGTGAACTGGCGGATGAGATTGATTCCGCGTACTTCGGACAGCGCGTGCTGATTATCGGCGCGTTGAAAGGCGCGTTCGTATTCGTTGCGGATCTTGTCCGGAGGATGATGACGGAGACGGAGGTCGACTTCCTGTCATTGTCGTCGTACGGCGTTGACTCGAGGTCAAGCGGAACGGTGGAGACGCGGCTCGGGCTAAGCTCTGACATTACCGGGCGGCATGTGCTGATCGTAGACGACATCTTGGATACGGGCGTAACGCTGTCGCACGCGGTGGAGGTGCTCAAGGCTCAATCTCCCGCATCTGTGAAGGTGTGCGTATTGCTTGACAAGCCGGAACGGCGCATCGCGCAGATCAGCGCGGACTTCATCGGGTTCGCGATCCCGGATGTGTTTGTCGTCGGCTATGGCATGGACTATGCGGAGCGTTGGCGCGGACTGCCGTATATCGCGGATGTCTCATAGCCGACAGGTGTATTGTAAACTGATAAAGGAAGTAAGTTGAATTGAACAATCCAAACCAAAACAACGGAGGCGGCTCGCGCCCGAATCCCAGGCGTGACATCGGATTCTACGTCGTGATTCTCGTCATACTGCTGTCTATCATCTTCGTATTACTGAGTAACGGGAACAACCAGCCGCGAATCACCTATGCGGACGTGCGCCAGCAGTTCATCGCGGAAAACGTCAAGACGTTCGAGCTTAAGAACGGTACGCTCAAACTGTTCTTAAAGGAACGCTATGACGGCGCGTTGTACATTGAGCACAAGCTGTACAGCGACCTGATTTTCTGGGAGGATCTGCACACCCTGTACGAGGGTCAGAAGGCTCGCGGCGTAATCGAGGACTACGATCTGCTGCCGAGCTATGAAAGCCCGTGGTGGATGTCGTTCATCCCGTATCTGCTGGCGTTGGCGGCGTTCATGGCGTTCTGGTACTTCATGATGAACCGAGAGATGGGCGGCGGGAAGAACGGCGGCGGCGCGAATAGCCCGTTCCGATTCGGGCGCGCTCGAACCCGCGACGCGTCCCGCGATAAGAAGCGTATCACGTTCGCCGACGTCGCCAGCGCGGAGGAGGAGAAGGAGGAGCTTAAAGAAGTCGTCGACTTCCTGAAAGATCCGAAGCGCTTCACGGACATGGGTGCGAGGATCCCGAAAGGCGTGCTGCTGGTCGGCCCTCCCGGAACCGGTAAGACTTACCTTGCGAAAGCGGTCGCGGGCGAGGCGGGTACGCAGTTCCTGTCGATCAGCGGCTCCGACTTCGTAGAGCTATACGTCGGCGTAGGCGCGTCACGCGTGCGCGATTTGTTCGATCAGGCGAAGAAGACTGCGCCGTCGATTGTGTTCATCGACGAGATCGACGCGGTCGGACGGCAGCGCGGAGCAGGATTCGGCGGCGGACATGATGAGCGCGAGCAAACCCTTAACCAGCTGCTGGTCGAGATGGACGGCTTCGGCACCAATGAGGGCGTTATCGTTATGGCGGCGACGAACCGTCAGGATATCCTCGATCGTGCGCTATTGCGTCCCGGTCGATTCGACCGCATCGTCTACGTCGGACTGCCCGATATCAAGGGGCGCGAGGCGATCCTGCGTATTCACAGCAAGGATAAGCGCCTTGCGGAGGACGTCAGCCTCAAGAAGATAGCGCAAAGTACCATCGGGTTTACTCCCGCCGACTTGGAGAACCTGATGAACGAGTCCGCTCTCCACGCCGCGCGTAACGGCAACAAGTTCATCACCATGCCGGATGTTGAAGACGCGATGATCAAGGTTATCGCGGGTCCCGCGAAGAAGAGTAAGGTCGTCAGCGATAAGGACAAGAAGATTACGGCGTGTCACGAGGCAGGTCACGCGGTAGCCTCTTACTGGACGGAGAACAGCGATCCCGTACACCAGATTACGATCATTCCCCGCGGTCAGGCGGCGGGTATGACGATCTATCGCCCGGAGGAAGACAAGGGCCACGTCTCCCGCAATGAGATCCTCGACAGCATCGTCGGATTGCTGGGCGGACGCGTCGCGGAGGAGCTCGTGCTGAACGACATTCACACCGGCGCGATCAGCGATTTGCAGCGTGCGACTAAACTCGCCCGAGACATGGTTATGCGGTACGGCATGAGCGAGCTGCTCGGCTCCGTCACGTTCGGCTCCGAGAATGACGAGGTCTTCATCGGGCGCGATTTCGCTCAAGCGAAACCGTATTCCGAGACTATCGCGACGAAGATCGACGACGAGGTCAAGCGGATCCTTGACGAGTCACATGCGCGTTGCGAGCGGCTACTGCGCGAACACGCGGATATCCTTGCGAAGACCGCGAAGTACTTGTTGCAATTCGAGGTCATGGACGGCGATACGTTCCGCTACCTTTGCGAGCACAACTCGTTACCGCCCGATGATCACAAGCAAGACGGCTCCGGCGGTGGAGACGCCGTTCGCTCGGACGAGGAGTTCGACTTCCCCGGTGGGATTGATCCGGCTCCCGCCATCGCGTCGGACGTCAGCTAATCGGCTAATCGCGGGTCTGTACCGCTATAACAGGATAAGGAAGTGAGCACGATTTGGTATTGGGAATCATAGGAATGCCCGGCTCCGGGCGGCGCACGTTGTTCGGCGCGATGTGCGGCGCAGTTGCGGCGACGGCCAAGGGCGGCGGAGCCGCCGTCGGGAACGTTAAAGTTCCCGACTCGCGGCTTGATTGGCTTGCAGAACTGTACAGCCCGCTTAAGTTCACGCCCGCGACGGTCGAGTTCGCGCTCCCGCTTGGAAGCGACCGCACCGCTCTGCGGCAGGCGGACGCGCTCGTCCACGTCGTCAATTGCTTCGACGGCGGAGAGCCGGAGTCCTACTGGCGGTCGCTGAACGACGATTTGCTGCTCGCCGATATGGAAAGCCTGGAGAAGCGTGTCGAGCGTGCTCGGAAGAGCGCGAAAGGCGACAAGAAATACGCGCAGGAGGCTGAAACGCTGGAGCGTATGCTCGCGCACCTCGCCGACGGCAATCCCGCACGAACGTTTGACTCAGACGTTGCGGAGCTTCTTACGGCGAAGCCGACGATATGCGTTGCGAACGTTGCGGAGTCCTCACTGGGCGAGAGCCCGCGCTCGTTCGGCGGTGAATCCGCGATTACCGTCTGCGCGAAGCTGGAGTCCGACTTGCAGGAACTGGAGCCTGAGGAACGGCGCACGTTCCTTGACGATCTCGGAATCGCGGAGACGGGGCTTGACGCGCTGATCCGCCGGAGTTACGAAATGCTCGGGCTGATCTCGTTCCTCACCGCCGGGCATGATGAGGTTCGCGCTTGGACGATTACCGCCGGAACGAAGGCGCCTAAAGCCGCAGGTAAGATCCACAGCGACTTGGAGCGCGGATTCATTCGCGCCGAGGTCGTCGCGTTCGACGACTTGCAATCGTGCGGGAATTTGAAAGCCGCCAAAGATAAGGGGCTGTTGCGAGTCGAAGGCAAGGATTACATCGTCCGTGACGGTGACGTTGTCAATATCCTGTTCAACGTATGACGGAGTTGAGCGACCGCATACGCCTGATCGACGCGCTTCGCGGGTTGTCGATCCTGCTGATGGTGGTGCATCACGCGTTATACGACGCGGCGGCGTTCCTGGGTGCACCGTGGTGGCTGTTCTCGAACGTCGTGTTCGACTATCTGCACCTGGTATTCGCGGGAACGTTCATCATGCTGGCGGGAGTTTCATCGCGGTTCAGCCGCAGCAACGTCAAGCGCGGATTGAAGACGCTGGTATGCGCGGCGGTAGTGACGGCGGTATCGTGGCAGGTTTCGCTTCCGATATGGTTCGGGATCCTGCACTTGATGGCGTTCTGCATGTTGTTCTACGGATTGCTTCGTCGATGGCTTGACCGAGTGCCGCACTGGGCGTGGGTTGCGCTGTGGGCGACGAGCCTATACGTGCTTGACGTTGCGCCGATCCTACCGGGTTTGGACATCGCGTCCGCCGATTGGTTCCCGCCGCTGCCGTGGATGTTCATCTTCCTGCTGGGTACAAGCGTAGGCGCGGCGATCCGAGACCGCAAGTTCCCGCAATGGTTCTACACGTTCGATGTGCCCGTATTGCCGGTTATCGGACGGTACACGCTGTGGATATACATGCTTCACCAGCCGGTATTGTATGGAATCGCGCAGTTCATCAGGGCGGTCGCCCGATAGGCTAAACTCGACAGCCGTAGGGGCAAATTGTTCACACAAAGTTTCCTTGACAAAGCGGAGAAGTTGTGGTATAATAGATAGTAATTGCGCGGTGCCGCGAATCATATATCCGTGAAAACTAACTACTATTGGAGGTATACTGACATGGTTAAGGTAATCATGGGGCTGAAAGGCTCCGGGAAGACGAAGCAGCTAATCGAAAGCGTGCACAGGGCACTGGAGGTAGAGAACGGCTGCGTCATCTGCATCGAGAAGGATCGGAAGCTGACGTACGACATACCAAGCGAGGCGCGTCTGGTTTGCGCGTCGGATTACTCGTTCGGCAGCCCGGAGTTCTTAAAGGGATTCATCAGCGGACTGTACTCGGGCAACTATGATATTACACATGTCTTTATCGACGGTTTATATAAGGTAACGCCGTTCGCCGGAGACGTCCAAGCCGTGGAAACGTTTTTAGAGTGGCTGGACAAGTTCAGCGCGGCGAACAACATAAGGTTCACACTTACCATCAGCGCGGACATCAATGGCGCGACTGACGTAATCCGCAAGTACTTCTAAATCGAGGACGACCGATGAAACGAGCTATCGCTGTCGCGCTGATCTGTGCGGCGTTTACCGCGTTCGCCTCCGGCTGCGTTACAATGGGGGAGCGCCACCCGACCGCGACAATCGTGTTCAGCGACTTCGGCACAATCAACTTCCGACTGTACCCGGAGTATGCTCCGAACACTGTCGCGAACTTTATTGAACTCGCAAACTCCGGCTACTATGACGGCAGTCCTGTCCATCGGATCGAGGAGTACTTCGTCATCCAAATGGGCAAAACCGCCGATTCCAACGCGCCTGACGCAGGGTACGCCATCAAAGGCGAGTTCCCCAACAACGGCTATACCAAGAATGAGCTGGAGCACTTGCTTGGCACCGTCTCTATGGCGCGAAGCGAGGATAGCTTCGACTCCGCAAGTGCGCAGTTCTTCATCTGCACGCGGAATCAGATCCCGCTTGACGGTAACTATGCCGCTTTCGGCCGCGTCACCGAGGAGAAAAGCCTGAACGTGCTTATCAAGATCTCCCAGATGGACGTTGACCCTGCGACAATGGTTCCGCGTGACGAGATCTACATCGTCTCATGCTCCGTCGAAACGTTCGGCAAGTCTTACGGCAAGCCGAAGACGATGCCGAAGCCGTAGCAGCGAGAGCGCAGTAAACATAGCACTCAAGGAAACCATATGGTTCCTTGAGTGCCGGACGAGGATCGGACGCTTAGCGTAGGTTACGCATTCGGGTGGTTTGCGTACCACGGTTTTGCGTAGTCCTCGTAGAAGTCGTCGAACAGCTTATTCTTGCGAATAACGCGAGGGTCGTCGCGCCGTCCCAGCACATACGGGACGTACGCGAACGCACCCTCAGGCGCGTACGTGTCCACGTACTCCGCAAGCGCGTCGCGAAGCTCCTCGTCCGGAGTGTCGAGCAGACTTATACGCCCCTGCTGATCCCAGCACCCGCAAAGTACCAACTTGCGCCCGTACTTCTTCTTGATCCCAAGCAAGTCGTTCGACACCTGAGCGGGATCCCACGAGCTTATCCCCAGATCGAACCAGTCCTCGATGAATTGCTCGCAATGCCCGCAGTTATGCACGTGGATCGGCATGTCGTTATCTCGAGCGATGTTCGCAAGTCTCATCTCGAACGGCTTAATCAGCTCGCGGTACATGCTCAGCGAGATGAACGGGTACTGCGCGGCGGCGGTATCGTCGGCGAAGCTGACTCCGTCGAGCTTGTAGTAGCGGATCATGTTCACGAGAGTCTCCTCCGCGAAGTCGCACAGGTAGTCGAACAGCGCGGCGCACTCCTCGGGTTCCTCCGCAAGTGCGCACATGCCCTCGGTGAACCCCATGAACGACATGAGCGACTGGAAGAATCCGCGATGGATGTTCGCAAGCCGCGGCTTTGAGAAATCCGCGTTGGCGAGATCTTTGCGGGCGTTCGTCTGCCAATCTATGCCGGACGGGTTACGAATGACGTCGCGCCAGTTGCGAATATCGGTAAGGATGAACTTGCCCGGTTCGGGAAGCGCTCCGCCGCCTGCGGAGTCCTCCGCGACGTACTTGACACCGTAGATGTCGGTGCCGCCGCCCGGGGTGATGTGCCCTTCCGCCATGAACGACGGCATGACGGTGTATTCGACGATTTTGTAACGCGGCAGGAACTCCGGCATCTCGCCGCGAAGCATCCCGACGAAGTTCTCGCGCTCTGTTTTCTTGTAGACCGGCATAGTATGCCCTCCTCCAATGTAGTTGCGCTAATCGGCGGGACGGAGGGCGCAGACCGACCTCCGTCCCCGATTTGGTATTTGGCGTCTCGAACTTACTTCGCTTTCGCGCCGCCCCATGCCTCACCGGCATCGGAGGTGCTCGAGCCCGCCGGGTCGACTACGCACGCTCCGCCCTCGACCGGCAGAACCGCGCCGGTGATGTAGCTGGAGTCGTCACACGCGAAGAAGACGGCGGCGCCGGCGATCTCCTCGGGCTCACATGCGCGTTGCAGCGGCATGTAGCGAGTCAGGTAGTTCAGCGCGCCCTCGACGTCGGTACCGCGAGATGCTGCGAGACCCTGCATAGCGTTGACCAGCATCGGAGTCGCGGTCGCGCCGGGGCAGATGACGTTTGCGCGGATCTTGAACTTTCCGTAATCGTTCGCGCACGACTGCGTCAGTCCGACGATTCCGTGTTTCGACGCGATGTACGCGGGCAGCGCGGGCGGGCAGCGCAATGCTGCGAGGCTTGCGACGTTCACGATCACGCCGCCGCCCTGCGCGATGAATCGCGGGATCGCGTAGTGCATCGTGTAGAACGTCCCGAACAGGTTCGTCTCCAGGATCTTGCGGAACGCGTCGATCTCCAGATCCGCTACGGAGCCGGCGGGCGCGTCGATCCCGGCGTTATTGACGAGGATGTCGATCTTCCCGCCGAACTCGACCGTCGCGTCGATCATCTTCGCGCAGTCGTCCGGGTTCATGACATCGCCTGCGAACGGCAGTATGGAGCCGCTCGGGCACGCGTCGACCGTCTCTTGCAATGCGGAGATTCTGCGTCCGGTGATGACGACTTTCGCGCCCTCTTCAACGTAGCGTTTCGCGATTGCGGCTCCGATTCCGCTGCCTCCGCCGGTGACCAGGGCGACTTTTCCGGTTAGTTTTCCCATATGTGTACTCCTTATATATGTAACTGTTAGACTCATTATAGCACAACTTTCAGGACTTGTCAAGCAAGAATTGCATGATTGTAAGGACGCGGTTCGATGTTTCAAAAAAAAGTGTAAAAATATTTGAAAAAACCCTTGACAACCCTATAAAGTTGTGGTAGAATAACAAAGCGTGTTGTTGCCGGGCGATGGGGAGAGCCAAGGCGGCGAGCACGGCGCGGACTTGTGCCGCGTCGATCGTCCCCTAGTTTCGGTTGCGGAACACAAAAGACACACACGGCAGTGTAGTTACTAGTAAGCCGTTATCGGCGGACGAGAATCGAATAGAGCGCGTCTTCGCGCAACTCTAATCCCTATCCAAGGAGTATTCCAATGAGCCCAAACCAGAAAGCGATCCGGATCCGCCTGAAGGCGTATGATCACCAACTGATCGACCAGAGCGCGGAGCGCATCATTGACGTCGCGAAGCGCACGGATGCGAAGTTCTCCGGGCCGATCCCGCTGCCCACTAAAAGGGAGATCGTCACGATCCTGCGCTCCGTACACAAGCACAAGGACAGCCGCGAGCAATTCGAACGCCGCACTCACAAGCGGCTGATTGACATCTTCGCTCCGTCTTCCAAGACCGTCGAGGCACTCATGAGTCTCGAACTTCCCGCAGGCGTTGAGATCGAGGTCAAGCTGTAGTGGAACGCTCGGCGGAGCTTATTGCGCTCATGGTTCAAGCAGACGCGCTCAAGTTCGGCACGTTCACGCTGAAAAGCGGCAGGGTTTCGCCGTATTTTGTCAATACGGGCGCGTACGGCGCGGTTGCCGATCTTCTCGAGCTTTCGCGGCTCTACGCCGACTTGATTGAACGCTCTGACGTAACGTTCAACGTGTTGTACGGACCCGCGTACAAGGGGATTCCGCTTGCGGCGGCGACCGGGACGGAACTTGCGAGGCGCGGTTGGAACGGGAAGTACGCGTTCAATCGCAAGGAACCGAAAGATCATGGCGACGGCGGAGAGATTATCGGCTACGTCCCGCAAGACGGCGACAGAGTCGCAATCATCGAGGACGTTACTACGGCGGGAACCTCCGTGCGGGAGACTCGGGAGCTATTCGCACGCTTGGGGATCGGCGCGAAGATTGTCGCGCTGTATATCTCCATTGACCGCATGGAGCGCGGCTCTGACGGACGTTCCGCCACTCAGCAGATTCGCGAGGATTACGGAATCGAGGTGCACTCGATCGCGACGACTCGCGATATCGTCGAGTACTTGCGGAGCACTCCGCCGGATTGCGCGCCGATTCCCGATGCGGAGGAACATGCGCGGAAGATAGAAGCCTATCTTAAGGACTACGGTGTTAGTTAAGCAGAATCAGCCGCCGAGAGGCGGCGGGTCAAGTCGGCGGCAACGTCGACCAATAACCTTATCGGAGGATACAAACGATGCAAAAGGCAATCATCGGGAGGAAAGTCGGAATGACTCAAATCTTCGATGAAACGGGCAAGGTGATCCCGGTTACAGTGATTGAGGCGGGGCCGTGCGTAGTGACGCAGAAGCGTACGCCGGAGAAAGACGGGTACAGCGCGGTTCAGCTCGGATTCGAGGACATTGCGGAACGCAAGCTGACTCGCCCGGAGATCGGACACCTTAAGAAGGGCGGGGTCGCCCTGAAGAAGCACCTCAAGGAGTTCAAGTTAGAGAACTCGGCTCAGATGGAGGTAGGCGAGGAGATCAAGGCGGACACGTTCAAGGCGGGCGATTTCGTGGACGTTACCGGGATCAGCAAGGGACACGGGTTTACGGGCGTAATCAAGCGTTGGAACGCGCAGCGCACCCCGATGAGTCACGGCGGCGGACCCGTACACAGGCACGCGGGCTCGATGGGCTCCGGAACGGATCCCAGCCGTATTTTCAAGGGCAAGATCGGCGCGGGACATTGGGGCGTCGAGCAAGTCACGGTGCAGAACCTTGAAGTCGTAAAAGTCGACGCGGAGCTTAACCTAATCGCGGTACGCGGTGCGATTCCGGGACCTAAGGGTGCGATCGTCAGCGTTAAGAGCACCGTTAAAGTCCACAGAGTCAAGCAGATCCAACAGCAAGGACCCGTGAACGCTCAAAAGGCGTCTGCGCGTAAGAAATAAGAAAGGAGAACCGCTTACTATGGCAATGGCAAAAGTTTACAACATGGACGGCAAGCAATTGCGGGAGATCGAGCTTCCCGGTGTATTCGGGATCAAGCCGAACCAATCGGTTCTCCACGAAGCCGTAAAGAATCATCTGGCGAACAAGCGTCAGGGCACGCAAAGCGCGTTAACGCGTGCAGAGGTTCGCGGCGGAGGTCGCAAGCCGTGGCGGCAGAAGGGTACAGGCCGTGCGAGAACGGGCTCTACCCGCGCACCGAACTGGACGCACGGCGGCGTTACGTTCGCACCGAAGCCGCGCAGCTACGCGTACTCGCTAAACAAGAAGGTTAAGCGGCTCGCGCTGCTGTCCGCGCTGTCACTTCGTGCGGAGCGCGGCGAGATCGTAGTTATCGAGAACCTGCAAATGCCGGAGGTTAAGACGAAGTCGTTCCTGAAGTTCCTGACGGCGATTGAGCTTGACTCGAAGAAGCCGCTGGTTGTCACCCCGGAGGTTAACCGCACGGTAGTGTTAAGCGCGAGGAACTTGCCGGGAGTCGATACGACTACCGCGACGATACTCAGCCCGTACGAGATTCTCAGGCATGGTGCGATGATTATCGATGAGGCCGCGCTTGCCACGATTGAGGAGGTGTTCGGACGATGAAGGCGAGAAGCGTATACGACGTTATCCGTTCACCGATTGTGACGGAGCGTTCCATGCAGGACGTCAACGATAAGAAGTACGTCTTCAAGGTTGACCGTCATGCGAACAAGTTTGAGATCAAGGCGGCGGTAGAGAAGATCTTCCCGGGAACGAAGGTTGATAAGGTAAACACGATGATCGTGCCCGGCAAGAAGAAACGCAGCGGTCGGTACCCTGCGGGATACACCGGCGAATGGAAGAAGGCAATCGTAAAGCTGACTAAGTCGAGCAAGACGATCGAGTTCTTTGAAGGGATGGTATAAAGTATGGCGATAAAGTATTTCAAACCGACGACCCCGTCACGCCGTCATATGACCGTCTCCGGCTTCGATGGAGTCGACAAGCACGCGAAACCCGTGAAGAGCTTGCTTGAAGTTCTGAAGAAGAGTTCCGGTCGCAACAGTTACGGCAGGATAACCGTACGGCATCGCGGTGGAGGGAATCGGCGCAAGTACCGCGTTATCGACTTCAAGCGCGATAAGATTGACGTTGCGGGCACCGTTGTAAGGCTCGAGTACGATCCGAACCGGAGCGCGTTCATTGCGCTGATCGAGTACTCGGACGGAGAGAAGCGGTATATTCTGGCACCGGTTGGATTAAAGACCGGCGATACGATAGTCTCCGGCGACGGCGCGGACATCAAGCCCGGGAATGCGTTGCCGATTGACAAGATTCCGGTAGGCACGGTTATCCACAATATCGAGCTTTACCCGGGTAAAGGCGGGCAGCTTGTCAGGAGTGCGGGCGTCTCGGCGCAGCTGATGAGCAAAGAGGGTAAGCTTGCGCTTGTACGGCTACCGAGCGGGGAGATGCGCTACGTTCGGCAGAACTGCAAGGCTACGATCGGGCAGGTAGGCAACATCGACCATGAGAACGTATCGCTGGGTAAGGCGGGACGCAAGCGTCACATGGGATGGCGGCCGACGGTTCGAGGCAGCGTTATGAACCCCGTTGACCACCCGCACGGCGGCGGTGAGGGCAAGAGCCCGATTGGGCGTCCGGGTCCGGTTACTCCGTGGGGCAAGCCTACGCTTGGATACAAGACACGCAAATCAAAGAATCAGACCGACAAGTATATTGCTCGTCGTCGTAACGTTAAGTAAGGGAGGCGGTAAGAATGAGCAGAAGCATCAAGAAAGGGCCGTTCGCCGCGCCCGAGCTTTTGAAGCGCGTCGATGCGTTAAACACAAGCGGTGAGAAGAAGGTGCTGAAGACGTGGTCACGCGCCAGTACGATCTTCCCGGCGTTCGTTGGGCACACGTTCGCCGTCCATGACGGGCGTCGCCATGTGCCGGTCTACGTTACCGAGGACATGGTCGGGCATAAACT
>JAITGH010000017.1 GCA_031280855.1 Oscillospiraceae bacterium
TTCCCGTGCTCGCGCCGTCCGGTCAGATCCTGTTCGCGGACAACCTTCCCAACGCGTTCACCGCGGAGGATTTGTGCGTCGTCTGCGATATCGCGCTTGACCTGATTGGCGCGTCGTACGCGTTATAGGCGTACGCGCAGCCCCATAACGTCTCACCTAACATAAGGAGTCAGCCATGGACGATAACGTCTCCAACCCCGTGAATACGCACTCCCACGAGGGTGCGCTTGGTCACGCGCATGGAGCGCACTCCCATACGCACACAAAGACGCGGCAAGTGTTGAACCGGCTTGCAAGGCTTACCGGGCATCTGAACTCCGTCACGCGGATGGTGGAGGATGGGCGGGATTGCTCGGAGGTGCTGACTCAGATCGCCGCCGTGCAAAGCGCGTTGTCCGGAGTTGCGAAGCTTGTGCTTAAGGACCACATCGAACACTGTCTGTTCGACGCGGCGCGTACAAGCGACTTCACCGCCATCGAGGAGCTTAACCGCGCAATCGAGCGATTCCTCTAACTTACGCTGCGCGAATTTCTTGAGAAAAGCCAATACCGGTCGCAACGAAATCTCAAAAATTGGTACGCCGCGTTGAGCCGTCTCCAAAACTCGACGCGGTTCCGCATACGCTCGCGCTACCGCGTCTTCCGCAAGCTCGGGGCTCTCTGTAGTTCGGGCTTGCATACTGAGAAAACTTTTTTTAGACTTTTTGCATTTTGGGCTTGACAAATGCGCCAAAGTGTGGTATAATAAGAGGTAGTGCGATTCAACACTGACTAAGGAGAGTGAAATCAATGCGCGAACTTCCCAAAACATACGACCCGCGAGAGACGGAGCCGCGAATCTATAAGCGGTGGCTTGACGGAGGCTACTTCACCGGAGTCGTCGACACTGCGAAACCGCCGTTCTCGATCGTGATTCCGCCGCCGAACGTAACGAATCAGTTGCACCTCGGGCACGCGCTTGACAACACGCTTCAGGACATACTGACGCGGTGGAAGCGAATGCAGGGATTCGGAGTCATTTGGGTTCCCGGCACTGACCACGCAGGTATCGCGACCCAGATCAAGGTCGAGGAAGAGCTTCGCAAAGAGGGGAAAACTCGCTTCGACCTCGGGCGAGACGCATTCTTAGAGCGCGTGTGGGAGTGGAAGCGCAAATACGGCAGCCGCATAATCGAGCAGCTGAAGCTGCTGGGCTCAAGCGCGGATTGGTCACGCGAACGCTTCACGATGGACGATGGCTGCTCCGCCGCAGTGCGGGAGGTCTTCGTGCGCCTCTACGAGAAAGGTCTGATCTATCAGGGCAACCGCATTATCAACTGGTGCCCGAGCTGCACTACCGCACTCTCGGACGCGGAGGTCGAACACGAGGAGCGCGACGGCAACCTCTGGCATATCCGCTATCCGCTGTCCGACGGCTCCGGCTACCTCACCGTCGCTACTACGCGCCCGGAGACAATGCTGGGCGACTCCGCCGTCGCGGTCAATCCCTCTGACGAGCGGTACTCACACCTCGTCGGGAAGTCGGTCACTCTGCCGCTGATGAATCGCGAGATCCCGATTATCGCCGACGATTACGTCGAGCAGGACTTCGGTACGGGCTGCGTCAAGATCACGCCGTGCCACGATCCGAACGACTTCGAGGTCGGACTGCGTCACGACTTGCCGCAGATACTCGTCCTTGACGAGCACGCGCACGTTATTAACGGCGGCGAGTACAACGGGCTGGAGCGTTATGAGGCTCGCAAGCGTATCCTCGCGGATCTTACGGCGCTTGGACTGCTGGAGCGCACCGAAACGCGCTCCCACAACGTTGGCGAGTGCTATCGCTGCGGTACGACGGTGGAGCCGATTACGTCGAAGCAGTGGTTCGTCAAGATGGCTCCGCTGGCGGAGCCCGCGATCGAGGTCGTGCGCGACGGTCGCATGAAGTTCGTCCCGGAGCGGTTCTCGAAGACGTACTTGAACTGGATGGAGAACGTGCGTGACTGGTGCATCTCGCGCCAGCTATGGTGGGGGCATCAGATTCCCGCGTGGCATTGCCGCGATTGCGGACACGTAACCGTGTCGCGTGCCGATCCCGACAAATGCGAGCACTGCGGCAACGCGAATATAGAACGCGACCCCGACGTGCTGGACACGTGGTTCAGCTCCGCGTTGTGGCCGTTTGAGGTCTTCGGCTGGCCGGAGCGCACTCCCGAGCTTGACTATTGGTACCCCACGTCCGTCGTATGCCCGGGTTATGAGATTATATTCTTCTGGGTCGCTCGGATGATCTTCAGCGGCATGGAGCACATGGGCGACGTTCCGTTCCGCACCGCGTTCATCCACGGCATGGTGCGCGACGACCAAGGACGCAAGATGTCGAAGTCGCTCGGGAACGGAGTCGACCCTCAGGAGGTCATCGACGCCTACGGCGCGGACGCGCTGCGCATGAACATCGTCGTCGGTACCTCGCCGGGCAGCGATATGCGCTTCATACCCGCAAAATGCGAGAGCTTCCGCAACTTCGCGAATAAGCTGTGGAACGCCGCCAGATTCGTGCTGATGCAGATCGACGGCAAATCCACCGAGTGGAACCCCGCAAGCTTCAGCGAGCTTGACCGCTGGATACTCTCGAAGCTCAACCGCGTCGTCGGTGAGGTTAACGCTAACTTAGAAGGCTTCGAGTTGGGCATCGCCGCCGAGAAGCTTTACAGCTTCGTCTGGGACGATTTCTGCGACTGGTACATCGAGTTCTCCAAGGCGCGGCTGAACGCGGGAGTGCTGCTGTTCACGCTCGGCGAGATCCTCAAGCTATTGCACCCGTTCATGCCCTTCATCACGGAGGAGATCTGGCAGTCGCTGCCGCTGTGCACGGGTGATACCGACGCGCTGATGATCCAAGCGTATCCGATACGCGATGACGCGGAGAACTTCCCGGACGCGGAAGCCTCGACGGAGTCGCTGATTCGAGCAGTTCGAGCGATTCGCAACCTACGTGCCGAGAAGAACGTGCCGCCGGGCAAGCGTTCCACGGTGTACGTGCAAGGCGCGCAGTTTGACGCGGCGATCCTGACGCGGCTCGCGTTCGCGTCCGAGGTAGTGTTCGCCGCGCCGCCAAACATCGCGGAGTGCGTGCAAGCGACGACGGAGGATTGCACGCTGTGGCTTCCGCTTGCGGAACTCGTCGATCTTGACGCGGAGCGTCAGCGCGTTGCCAAGGAGCGTGAGCGCACTCTCGCGGAAATCGAGAAGCTTCGCGCAAAGCTTGCCAATACGGAGTTCATCGCGAAGGCTCCCGCCGCAGTCGTCGCTGCGGAACGTTCAAAACTCGCGTCGGCGGAAGCGTTGCTAACAAGATTGGGCGAATAGGAGGATAGCGTTATGTACACAGAGACGACAGTGACCAGCGAAGTCGTATACGAGGGTAAAATCGTAGATGTGAAGCGCGACCTTGCGGAACTTCATACCGGGAAGCGCGTACTGCGCGAAGTCGTGAAGCATCCCGGCGGAGTCGTAATCTTGCCAGTGGATTCGAACGGCGGCGCGTACATGGTGCGGCAATTCCGTTACCCGCCGCAAAAGCCCCTGCTGGAGGTCTGCGCGGGTAAGCTTGAGCCGGGCGAGGATCCGAAATCCGCCGCGATTCGCGAACTGCGTGAGGAGACGGGCTTCACAGCGGCGGAGGTCGTCGAATTAGGGTACTCTTACCCGTCGCCCGGTTACTGCGACGAGGTCAACTACCATTACCTCGCATTAGGCTTGACGGCCGGGAAAATCGCGCTTGACGCGGACGAGTACGTCGATACGGAGCGGTACTCACTCGAGCGTTTGCTTGACATGGCGTGCTCCGGAGAGATAAACGACGGGAAGACGATCGTAACGCTGCTTCGTGCGTCGCGGTTCCTTAGAGCCTGTTGAGCAACTTCGACGCACTGCATCTTTTGAGCAAATTTGC
>JAITGH010000075.1 GCA_031280855.1 Oscillospiraceae bacterium
TTTGTGAATTGTGCACATATTTTTCGCCGTATGCGTCGCTTCACACTCGAGCTTTTTGTGCAATCTGACGAACAAGCGAGGGCGGGGACTACAGCGACAACTCCGTGCGCCCGATAAGGTCGCGCTGCAACTCGTCGGATAACTCTACAAAGTACGCGCTGTAACCCGCGATGCGGACGACAAGGTCGCGGTATTGCTCCGGCTTATCCTGAGCCGCAAGCATGGTCTCTCGCCCAACGATAGAGAACTGGCTTTGCATACCGTCGCGCTTCATGTACTCCTCCATCAGCGAGATCAGCGCGTCGCGCCCGGAGGCACCCGCAACCGTGACGGGCGCAAACTTCCAATTAAGGATGATCCCGTTCGCGATACGAGCGTGGTCAAGCTTCGCGACGGAGTTCGCGATCGCGGTCGGTCCGCTGTGGTCATGGGACGCTTGTTGAGTATGCACGGGTCCGATGCAATCGCTGACAGGCTCATAAGCTTTACGCCCGTCAGGAGTCGCGGCAGTAACGCTGCCATGCATAACGTTATTCGTAACCGAGAACACGCCCGGCATGAAGCTCCCGCCGTGCGCGGTCGGACGGTGCTCGATATAGCGGCAATAGGTGGCGGCAACGAACCGCGCAAGGTCGTCCGCGTAGTCGTCGTCGTTGCCATAGTGGTGCACCGCGTCGGAGTTTACCAGCGCGTACAGCGGTCCGTAGCCGCTCCAGTTCGAGCGTATCGCATCGAGATACTCCTTCCCGGAGATTCTGCGCTCATCGAATACAAGCTGCTTAATCGCGGTAAGACTGTCAGCGGCGGTGCCGATTCCAACGGCTTGCGGACCGCTTGCGTTATACGTCGCGCTGCCCGTAGAGACGTCCGCGCCGTGCTCAATCGCGCCCTCCACCAGAAGTGAAAGGTACGGCAACGGTTTCAATCTCTGATGACTCAAATCGTTCTTGTTGATCAGAGTTATCAGCATGTCGCAGAAGTAGCGCATCTGCGCGTCGAAGCTTGCAAGCACGTCATCGAACGAGGCAAATGACTCCAGCGAGCCGGTATCCGGTCCCAGAGTTCGACCCGCGCCGACGCAGGACGCGTACAACTTGCAACTCTCGCCGCAATCAACGCACTTGCCGCCGTTAATGGCAAGCGACATGATCTTCGCAAGGTTGACGGAACCGCTGTCGTGCCAGCCGTAGGTCTTGCCGGGCACGGCGGGCTCCACGCAGCCGATTCCGACGTAATCGCGTGCGTCTTCAATCGTGCGGCCATAATCTACCAGCGATTGGATCATCGGAGCGTCGTTGAACAGTTTCGGCTCGCCCGTACCGATGCGAATCACGTTGAAGACCTTGACCTTGAATTCCTGCGGGGAGCCTTCATGGAGTCTCACCCCCATCCACGGGTTTGGAATACGGGTGTGGGCGTGAGCGTCCAGTACCATGTAACTAAGGTCGTTCGTAACGTCGTTCCCGTCGCGGTCGACGCCGCCGACGTCAAGCGCGGTGCCGCCCATAATCGTGCCGGAGCTGAAGAAGATCGCGCCGGAGTCGCGAAACTTGCGAAGCTCGTGCATTTTAAGGAAGAAGTGCTCGATCAGCTCCTGCATGAACTCCCGCGTGAACCGGCCTTGCGCGACGTCGGCGGAGTAGAAACGCTCGAACAGCACGTCGAAGCGTCCATAGGTAACGCTATGCCCGTTGGACTCGATGATGATCATGTTTGTCGCGAGGTGGTAAAGCTGGATCGCCTCCCAGAAGTCTCGCGGCGGATTCTCCGCGACCCATAGACAGTTTGCGGACACGCGCTCAAGCTCCGTCTTGCGAGCGGCGTCGGACTCGCGCACCGCCATCTCGGCGGCCAGCTCGCCATAGCGCGAGATAAACGTGACGACCCCGTCCAGCATGATCAGCTCCGCCTCATAGAATTGGCTGCGCTTCAAGTCGTCCGGCAGCGAGAGATCCAGCTTGGAGTTAAGCAGTTCAATCTGTTTACGGATCCCGCCGAACCCGACGTCGAACAATTTCGCATAGTCGGCGCAAACATGCCCGACTCCGCCGTAGATGAACAGATCCTCCAGCAGACACGCGGCGCCAAGGTGCGACCCAAGCCGCTCCGACTCCGTGTACTGCGCAACCGTAGCCTCCGATACCGTTCGCCCTTTCCAATAGTCCGCGATCGAGAGGAAATCGGCTTTCGCCTGATCAGAGACGACGTACTTATCGTTCTTGCGAAGCTCGGTATGCTTGTTCTGAGTCTCGTCCACGACCCATTCGAAGGCGAACTCCGGGTATACCGGCGCACCGTTCGGCGGAGCGGCAAGCTCCCCAACGATCAGCTCCTCCGGCCATATGTTGATCGTGACGCGGGTAAGCACCTCCCGAAGAGTCTTCGCCCACTTGATGTTAACGGGCAGCGACTCCCACTTGCGGAAGCACTCCGTAACGATCAGTGCACGCTGACTGTCCGCCGTGCTGTCCGTCGCCTTGTTGCGGCGCAGGAAGCGGTTGATCCTGGGGAACGGCGACGGATCCTCCGTAAGCCCGGAGACTCCAACGCCCCACTCTTTATCGTATGGCTCTATCGCCAACGGTCTAGTCTCTTTCATGGTAACCCCCTTGTACGTTAATAGCGGTCGTCACGCTCTGTGTATGTAGTGTACTGCGGCTGCCACTGCAGTGGAACGGTAGTCGTCTCGCCGTGGCGGTTCTTGAGGACGATAAGCTCGGCGGAGTTATGCTCGGCGGCGTCCTGCTTAAACGCGTCCTCACGGTATATACCGAGAACGATGTCGGCGTCTTGCTCGAGGCTTCCGCTTTCACGCAAGTCGGACAGTACGGGACGCTTGTTCTCGCGCTGAACGCTCGCACGGCTAAGCTGGCAGAGGCACAGCACCGGTACCTTCAGCTCCATCGCCATGAGTTTGAGCGTACGCGACATCTCGCTAACCGCTTGGAGCCGATTCTCCGAGCCTTTCGAGTTCATGAGCTGCAGATAATCGATGACAACGATACCGAGATTGTCGATTCGGCGGCATTGCGCTCGAATCTCCGCGACGCTGATCATGGAGTTATCGTCGATTCGGATCCCGGTTTTGGAAAGCTCACTGGCGGTGCCGCCCATTCTGCGCCAATCGTCGGCGGTCAAGCGTCCTGTGCGGAGTTTATGGCTATCGACGAATGCCTGACTGCTTAGTATCCTCGCGGCAATCTGTTCCTTACTCATTTCAAGCGAGAAGAACGCGGCGACCTTGTCGCGATCGTGCCGCGCCGCGGCGACGAGGATATTGAGCGCGAGACTCGTCTTACCGACTCCGGGCCTCGAAGCGAGTAGGATGAGGTCGGAGCGATTCAGCCCGGATAACACGGTGTCAAGGCTCGACATACCGGTCGGCACGCCGGAAAGCGTCCCGCCGGACTCCGCAAGTACTTTCAGCTGGTCATAGAACCCGAGGATAACGTCGCCAATCGGAGTAAGCCCGCCGGTCGAGCGACCCGAGCGCAGCGCGTAGATCTTGCGTTCGGCGAACTCGAGCATCTCGTCGGCGTCGGCGACGCCCTCCGCGATCTTCGCGCTGATCTCTCCGGCGGCGAGCGCGATGGAGCGCAGGCGCGACTTCTCCGCGACGATCTTCGCGTACGTCGCGACATTTCGCCACGTCGGAGTAACGGT
>JAITGH010000146.1 GCA_031280855.1 Oscillospiraceae bacterium
TCCCAAACCCTAGTATAGCGACAGCACACTTATCCAAAGCGCAGCCTCCTCGTAACTGTATTCACCACAGCATACCACATCTCGGAAAGAAACGCAAGTCTTTTTTGCCGCTGATACGGTTATCTGCGCGGTCGGTATGCGCCTACTTCAAGAGGACGCAGTGAGAGGTTCCACGCGCTTGCGCCGTCGTTCAGCATGGTTGGCGAGTGCCGCAAGGCGCGAACATCCTGTATGCGACTAGCACGGCGCACTCCGCGGCGAAGCTACTCGGGCGATAGAGCGCGTTGTAGCCCTACGCGATACAACGGCAGAGGATAGTGCATTAACCATCCTCTGCCGCAGATTTGACCGTTCGGCGCGAACACTCCCGCTTATTTCTTGCGCTTGTGAGCGACCTCCGGAGGTTTCTTGAACACGAACGTGTATAACAGCCCGACAACGCAGCCGCCGCCTACGATGTTACCCAACGTTACCGGAATCAGGTTCTTTACAAGGAACGCGCTCCAGGTAAGTCCGTTAAGTGATACGCCCGAGTCCAACAGCGTCAGTCCGAGCCGCGCTTTCTGGAACAATGCGGCGGGTATGTAGTACATGTTCGCGACGCTGTGCTCGTACCCGCTGAATACGAACAGCATGATCGGGAAGAACAGACCGGCGATCTTGCCGGGTGCGGAGTTCGCTCCGCTTGCGATCCACACGGCGATGCAAACGAGGAAATTGCACAGTACTCCGCGAATCAGGGCTTGTGATAGCGGCAGCGTCGACTTCGTCAGCGCGGACTGAAGCGCGGGTTGAGTAACGCTGTCGTACAGCCCGCTGTACACGATTGCAAGCGCGACCAGTGCCGCGCCGATGAAGTTCCCGATGTAGACGGCGACCCAGTTGCGCAGCATCTCCGAAGTTTTGCACTTCTTATGCGCGAGCGATATGAGGATCAGCGTGTTCCCGGTGAATAGCTCGCTGCCTGCAAGCAGACACATCGTCAGCCCGCCGGGGAAGATGATCGCGCCAAGCAGGCGATTGAGCACCGGGTACGCAGTCGCTCCGCCGGCGACCGTCGCGGCGACGCCTCCGATGGCAATGAACGCTCCCGCGAAGATCGCGAGTATGAACAGCTTTGAAACTTTGTTTTTAGCTTTCGCGGCTCCGGAGTCCGCCCATTTCTCGAGGATTTCGATGGGTGTAGACATTCAGTAAATCCTCCCGGTTTAGCGTGACGCGGCGTTAACGACGTGCGCCATCAGGATCGCGGTGGTAACCGGGCCGACGGAGGGCGTGTAGGCGACCCCGATTGACTCGGCGGCTTCAAGGTTCGTATCGCCGACCATCTTGCCCTCCGCATTCTGGCTGAGTCCCGCGTCGATGATCGCTTGACCGGGCTTCATGTGCTTCTCTCCGATTAGGTTCGCCTTGCCGACGGCGGTAACGATGATGTCGGCGGATTGGCAGATCTCGGCAGTGTTGGAGGTGAACTCGTGGCAATAGGTTACCGTTGCGCCGCGATTAAGCAGCAACATGCCGAGCGGTCGCCCGACTCTCAACCCTGACCCGACGAACGCGACGTGCTTGCCTTTAAGCTCACCATAGCCGTAGTGGTCGAGGATCGCCATGCACGCGGCGGGAGTGCACGGATACGCGGCGTTGTCGGGCTTCGGACCCTCGCCGCCGCCGAATACCGTGCCGCCGAACCCGTTGAACAGCAGCGCCGTCGACGCATCCGTTGCCCCGTCGATGTCTTTGCTCGGATCCAGAGCGTTGAATACCTCCGACTCGTACGGCAGCGGTCGGAAGATGAGGATCCCGTGCACGGCGGAGTCTGAGTTAAGCGTCTTGACGGCGTTCAGCAGATCGTCGCGGCTGACGTCTTGCGGAAGTACGACTTGCTTGACCTCAACTCCAACGGCGGCGGCGCGGTTCAACGCGCCTTTCTCGTACGACAGATCGTCGGCACGCTCACCAACGCGCAAGATTGCGAGCGTCGGGCTGACGCCCTTCGCCTTAAGCGCGTTGACGGCGGCGATTGTCTTCTCGTTCAAGCCGTCTACGACGGCCTTCGCGGCTAGTTTTGTTGCAGCCATTTTATGGTTAATCTCCTACTTTAATTTACTTGAAACGAGCGCGTAGACCTCGTCGGCCTTAGCGGAGTACGCCGCGAGCAGAGCCGCGGCCTCGGACTCCAGCGATTGCGAGTACTCGCGGTCGGTCATCGATTTCGTATTGATGTAGATGTTCAGGATTGCGCCCTGCAGCGCAGCCTTGCAGCACACGGCTCCGCAACCCGCGTCGCTGACGGCGAGCGAGCTGCCCTTAGCGGCGAACTCCGCGATCGCGTCTATCGCCTGAGCGCAGACGCGCATAATCTCCAGCGGTACGCGGCACGCAGTTTTAAGCGCGGACTCCATGACCTCGGCTCGGGTCGGATCGTCTTTCGGAATCGAGTAAGCGCGGCTTAGCGGCTCGAAGTCCTCCGCGTCCTCGTCGATAAGCTCAAGTAACCGCGCCTGTAATGCGGCCGCCGTCGATTGAAGCCGCACGATGTCTTGCTCGACGTCCGCGTACTTCTTCTTCCCGACGGTGAGACTGCCGACCATGTTCCCAAGCGCGATCCCGACGGCTCCGACCAGCGCGGACGCGCCGCCTCCGCCGGGAACGGGGGACTTCGACGACAGCACCTCCACGAACTCTGTTATACTCGCGTTTATGAATGGCATTATGTGTTTGACCTCTCGTCCAGCTCTTCTTCGCGGATGAGTTTCTCAACTTCAGCCCGGTCAGCTGACGGTAGCAGGTTAAGAACTTTCTTCTCCGCTTGATCCAATGACTTGCTTGCACGAATCATAGATATTATCGACTTGATCATGCCCTTGTATTGTAAATCTGTCATACCTACTGTCCTCTCAACCGTTTCTGTCATCGCATAACACCTCCACGAACTCTGTTATACTCGCGTTTATGAATGGCATAGTCAGCCGTCCTCACTTGTTTCTTCTAGGATTTTCAACAACTGCGGGTACTTCTTGGCGTAGTTATTGACGAACTTACTGCGTTCTTTTTCATCAGTAAACATATCAGCAATAGTGGCAATCGCATCGTCAAAGCTCATTCGAGTCAAGACATTCAGCACTGTGCGTACAATGGAATCATATTGTTTGCTGTTCACATTGAGATCCTCCGCATGTATTGTCTGATTCATCGCATAACACCTCCTGCGAGATACGGCGGCAGGCAATCGCCCGGAGAACCTGCTGCCCGCCGCCTATTACCTACGTTCTTAGAACAACCCGCTGATCTTGCCGTTCGCGTCTATGTCGATCTTCTCCGCACTGGGAACTTTCGGCAACCCGGGCATCGTCATGATCTCACCGGTCAAGGCAACGATGAAGCCTGCGCCCGCAGAGATCTTCAGGTTACGCACAGAGATCTTGAACCCACGCGGCGCGCCGAGTTTCGTCTGATCGTCCGTGAAGCTGTACTGAGTCTTCGCCATGCAGATCGGAACTTTGTCGAACCCGAGGTCGGTAAGCTCCTGGCATTGCTTGACTGCGCTTCCGACAAGCTCCACGCCGTCCGCGTGGTAGATCTTCGTCGCGATTGCGTCGAGCTTCTCTTTAATGCTCAGCCCGAGGTCATAGCTGTACTCGAATCCGTCCGCGTCTCCGCTTTCGGCGAGGCGCACGACTTCTTTGGCGAGCGCGACTCCGCCGTCGCCGCCCTTCGCCCAGACCTCTGACAATGCGACGTTTACGCCAAGCTTCTTGCACTCCGCCTCGACAAGGTCGAGCTCCGCCTTCGTATCGGTCGGGAACGCATTGATCGCAACGACTGCGGGAAGCTTGAACACCTTCGTGATGTTCTCAACGTGCTGCAGCAGGTTCGGCAGTCCCTTGCGCAGCGCGTCAAGATCCTCCGAGCCAAGCTCGCTCTTCGCTTTACCGCCGTGCATCTTAAGTGCGCGAACGGTTGCGACGATTACCACCGCGTCCGGGTGAATGCCCATCATACGCGCCTTGATGTCGCAGAACTTCTCCGCGCCGAGGTCGGCGCCGAACCCCGCCTCCGTGACGGCGTACTCGCCAAGCTTCAACGCCATGCGCGTCGCGGTAACGGAGTTGCAGCCATGCGCGATGTTGGCGAACGGACCGCCGTGGATGAACGCGGGCGTATTCTCCAGCGTCTGTACGAGGTTCGGCTTAAGCGCGTCCTTAAGCAGTGCGGCAGCCGCGCCGTGCGCGTTAATCTGCCCGACAGTAACCGGAGTCTTATCACGTGTGTACGCGACGATGATCTTAGAGATACGCTCCTTCAGGTCGGTAATGTCGCGGCTTAAGCACAGCACCGCCATGATCTCGCTCGCAACGGTGATGTCGAACCCGTCCTCACGCGGGGAGCCGTTCGTCACGCCGCCAAGCCCGTCGACGATGTTACGAAGCTGGCGATCGTTCATATCGATCGCCCTGCGCCACACGATGCGGCGAGAGTCGATTGCAAGCGCGTTGCCTTGCCAGATGTGGTTGTCGACCATCGCGGCGATCAGGTTGTTCGCCGCGCCGATCGCGTGGAAGTCGCCGGTGAAATGCAGGTTGATGTCCTCCATCGGCACGACTTGCGAGTACCCGCCTCCGGCGGCTCCGCCCTTGACTCCGAACACCGGGCCCAGAGAGGGCTCCCGCAGCGCGACAGCCGCCTTCTTCCCGATTTTGCGAAGCCCGTCGCCGACTCCGACAGTCGTCGTCGTCTTGCCTTCTCCGGCGGGGGTCGGAGTAATCGCGGTGACGAGGATCAGCTTCCCGTTCGGCTTATCCTTCAGATCATCCAGCAGCTTGTAGTCGATCTTCGCTTTGAAGTTCCCGTATTGCTCGACGTACTTCGGGTCGATGTCCAGTGACTTCGCGATGTCGGTAATGTGCTGCATGCTGCCTGCTTTTTCCTGAGCGATCTCGATATCTGTTTTCATAGCAGTAAGGGGCTAGCACCGCGAACGGTCGTACAGCCGTTGAGGCTAACCCGTAATCCTTTCAAGATATGGTGTTAGATGAATCACGCGGATTCGCGGCCGCACTGACCGCTGAATCCGCGTGAGAAGGCTTAGAGATCCCAGATCCCGGATTCCTTGACGATACGCGCAACGTCGTCGTACTTATTCAGCGCGTAGAGGTGGATGCCGTCGATACCTGCGACGCGGTACTCGTCGATTAGCTTGATCGTGTACTCGATTCCGGCTTCGCGGAAGTCGGACTTCTTCTGAGCATACTCGGCGTCGCTCTTCGCATCCTTTGGCTCCGCGTCCGCGGTGAACGGATCGGGGAACGTCCAGTACTTGCTGATAAGCTCGCTAAGCGCACGCGGCATAACGCAGCCGTTGCGCGACAGCGCCATGTTGATGGTGGCGCGAGCGTCGAGCACCGGCATAATGCCGACGTCGACGGGCATAGTGATCCCGGCGGCACGGATCGCATCGATCCACCAGCGGAACTGATCCATATCCCAGCATAGCTGAGTCATGATGAAGTCGGCGCCGTTGTCTTGCTTTTGCTTGAGGAACGCGATGTCCGCCTCGATGCTGCGGCACTGGATGTGTCCCTCCGGGGAACCGGCGACGCCGATGGTGAACTTATCGCCGAACGAATCGCGGATGAACTTGACAAGTTCCGTCGCATAGTGCAGATCGCCGCCCGTGCCCTTCCAGCCGAACGGAAGATCGCCGCGAAGTGCGAGTATGTGGTCGATTCCATTGCTAAGGTAGGTCTCCAGCTGTTCCTTGATCCCGGCCTTAGTGTTGCCGACGCACGTGAAGTGGGTGATGGGGATTGAAACCCCGGACTTCTTGATGGATTTCAGAACCTCAACGTTCAGACCGACGTTACTGCCGCCCGCGCCGTAGGTACAGGAAATGTAGTCGGGCTTCAGGGTGTACAGCTTGTCAAGCACTCCCCCTTCACCGGTCAGCGTTTGCATACCTTTGTCGGTTTTCGGCGGGAAGACCTCGAAGCTGAACGCCATGCGCTGCTTCATAATCTCGGGTACTTTCATACTGAGCTACTCCTTATAAATGTGAATGTAGTGTATAGAGTTTATCATATTCACGTAAGCAGTCGCAAGCGCGGAGCGAAGCAATCGCAATATATTGGCACATTAGCGCAATATATTTACAAACGTCGCTTGCTAGAGATACTTAACTCTAACACGTTTTATGCCGAAATATATTATGTGCCAATATGTTAAGAATTGGCTTGACAAAACGCCCGCTTTTGAGTAAACTGTAAAGGAGGTCTCTTTCTATGAGGCTTAAGCAAATCGGTATCGAGCAACAACGTTCCCTGATCGGGCTGAACGTTACCCCGGCGAAGCTCGAGATCACCAACAACGTTCGACGCATCAAAAGCGCGAACATGGAGCTATCGACTCCTAAGATCAGCGGCATCGAGCCGCCCGCGTTTACGCTTGACTTCTCCGCACTGATGTCCGATTTCGGGAACAAAAGCGCGCCCGAATTCACACAGTCTGCGGGTCAGGAGGCTTCCGCCGCCTGTATGCAGGGCGTCGCGAAGACCTCGTCCGACGGCGATTACCTCGCCTCGACGGAGTTCCCCGGAAATCGCGTTGCCGAGCTTCAAAAGCGCGACAATCAAGCTCAGGAGCACGACTTCAACGTCGGCGTGACTCCGCGCAATCCTCCGGACATTAGCTGGGATGAGCTTTCCATTCCGCAGGTCAAATGGTCGAAGCCGGATCTTCAACTGGAGTGGGACGAGGATTACATGCCGGAGGTCACCGCCTCTCGCGCCGATGTCGAGGTCTACTTGCAGAACAGCACGAAGATGAAGATCTCTGTCACGGAGCCCAATAACGACGTATACGCATGACTTAAAGCCTGTCCGGCATCCTCGACGTGCTGCACCTTGCGGTTAAACTTGCTAAAATCTGCGTCACGCGAGGATATCGGGCGGGCTTTTACAAGTTCCTAAAGATAAAACGGCATACATACAGAGAGGGGATCCATATGATAATACAAACTAAGCGATTCGGAGAGCTTGAGGTTGCGGAGTCCGATACCTGGCACTTCGACGGCGGACTTCCGGGGCTTGAGGACTACCGCGAGTTCACATTGCTGGAGCCGTCGGACAGCCGTCCCGTCGCGTGGCTGCAATCAACCGAGGAGAGCGCGATCTGCCTGCCCGTCACCCACACGTTCGAGGTTCTGCCGAGCTACGCGTTTGACGTTGACGCGGCGACCGAGTCGGAGCTTAGTCTCAGCGAGCCCGGTCAACTGCTTGTACTCAGCGTGCTGATAATCCCGGAGGACGTCACGCTCATGACGGCGAATCTTGCGGCACCGATACTTGTGAACACGGAGACGCGGCGCGGAAAGCAAGTCGTGTTATCCGGGGTCGATTACCCGGTTCGGTACCCGGTATTCGAGGACATGTGCCGACAGTTCTCAGCGGAGGTAAAGCGGTAATGCTTGTATTATCAAGGAAGATTAACGAGACATTGCGAATCGGCGACAACGTTCGCGTAACCGTACTGGGGATCGATGGCGGTACGGTGAAGCTTGGCATTGACGCGCCGCGCTCGCTTTCTATCGTGCGTGAGGAACTGATCAAACAGACGGAAAGCGCGAACAAGGAAGCGGTAACGGCTCCGGCGGTTTTCCGAGCGGACGCGTTCCGCACTTCCGGGCGTACAGCCTCAAGCGATGACTAACAGACTTTCCGCAACGGTCGGGAGGATCGTCAAGCCGAAGGGCATTAAGCGGCGCTGGCTCGCACGCAGCATTACGGTGACGTTTGCGATCGTCATCGTCGGCGTGCTTGCGTATGCGTTCGCGATCAGCAGATACTACTACAGCGGTATGCAGGTAAGCCTGGTCATGAAGGCGCGTACCGCGACGGACTTCTTCGCGAACTACTCCACGCGCACTTATACCGAGTACTACCAAAGCGCGTATCTCTACACGGAGCGATTCGACGATCGCGATAAGCTGGAGCTTCAGTTCATCGGTCCGGGCGGCCGCATAGAAGCCTCCACGTACGGCATAACCGCAGGCAGCAGTCCTGACTCACCG
>JAITGH010000163.1 GCA_031280855.1 Oscillospiraceae bacterium
GACTGGCTGAACAAGGGGCTTGTCGACCCGAAGTGGCAGGAGTATGTAACGAACATCGAGATCGGCGCGGAGGCGTTCGATACGAAGTTCGCGTTCATTCAGGCGACCTCGAACGGCGCGGCGGAGCATAACCGCGGACCCGGACAACTGTTCGACCAAAGCCCGAACTCACCGTACGGCTGGTTACCGGTTACGAAGCCGACGCTCACCCGTGGTCAGACGATCCACCTCGGTGACGAGACCTCTCGTACCGCAGCCTCCGCGATCGTTATCTCCCAGAAGTGCAAAAACATACCGCTTGCGGTCACGTGGTGTGACTGGAAATACAGCGATGACGGCGTGTTCTTGAACACGTTCGGCGTTGAGGGTGTCTCGTTCACCTATGACGCGAACGGTGAGCCTCAGCTGACCGACCTTGTCGCGAAGAACCCGCTTGAAAGCCTTACCATGCTCGCGCTCATCTATATGCAGAACACGTTCACCGACCCGGGCATGAAGCTCTCCTACGGACAATGGCAGTTCGAGGGTTCCGAGGTTCCGGACGCGTTCGACGAGTGGGCGGACGTCAAGTATGACGGCGCATACACTTGGCCGTCCAATATCACGTTCACACCTGATCAGCAGACTGCGATCAACCTAGTCGCAACGGACGTTCGTACGTTCGTGACGGAGCGTTTCACGATGTTCGTGTCCGGTGAGACTAAGTTCAGCGAGTGGGATAAGTACATTGCCGAGATCGAAAGCGTCGGCGTCGCCAGCATCAAGAACACCTATCAGGCGGCATACGACACTTGGCGTGAGGCGAATCCCGCGTAACCTTTAACAGACGCGCATCTCAACCGTTTGCGTTGATGGAATCGCTCGAGTCCTTTGCGGCTCGGGCGGTTTGACAATATATATATGTTTTGTAATATATTATGGGGTTACGCAAACTTTTTGAAAAAAGTTTGACAAAAACTTTTACACCAGCGTGACGCTGGACACATATTAGCCTCAGCAACCCACGGAGGGAAACTAAGGCGCCCTTAAGGCTCCCTAGTTTCGTGATAGCGGCAAGTAACGGAGCGTTGTCCCAATACATTGTCAAAGCGCGTCTATAACCGTCGATGGTGCAAAAACTACTTGACAAGCGGCTCGAGTTTTGATATACTGGGGAAAGTTAGTATTGTGATAACCGCAGATGACGCACACCGGGAGGATATGCTCGTGGCTAATACCGTACGCCGCCGTTGGGGCGACCGTAAAGACGGCAGACTACTGCGCACGCTCGCTCCGTTCTATCGCCAGATCCCGTTCATCATGAAAGCGACCCACGATTGCCAGAACGCGTTCGATGAGAAGTTCGAGATCACCGCCGCCGAGAAACTGATACGCTCGCTGCGCCTGCAAGGTTACAAGAATATGAGCCTATTGCACGTATTCATGGCGGCGTACCAGCGAACAGTCGCGGAGTTCCCCGCGCTCAACCGCTTCGTTGCAGGTCAGAGGATCTTCGCACGGCATAAGCTGGAGATCGCGGTAGTCGTCAAGAAGAAGATGTCCACTCAAAGCGGAGAGACCGCGATGACCGTCGAGCTTACGCCGGAGGACTCGCTCATCTCCATCTACGAGAAAGTCAACGTCGAAATCGACAAGATCAAGAACGAGACGAAACCCAACCACACGGAGGCGACGGCGAACGCACTGATGAAGATTCCGCGACTGCCGCTCAAGTTCGTTATGTGGTTCATGACGGTGCTTGACTACTTTGGGAAGCTTCCGATGTCGATCATCAATGCGGATCCGTTCCATCGCTCGCTGATTATCAGCGACCTGGGTTCCGTGGGGATCGGGAAGATCTATCACCATCTGTACGACTTCGGGACTCTGCCGGTTCTGCTCGCATTCGGTAAGAAGTACGGAGTGTACGAGCTTGACCGCGAGGGCGTGCCCGCGATGCGCCGCTACGTAGACTACGGAGTCGTCGTAGACGAACGCATCTGCGACGGGTTCTACTACGCGACCGCGTTCAAGCACTTGAACCACTATCTGCACAACCCGGAGGTATTGCGTGAACCGCCGGAGATCGTCAACAAGGATATAGATTAAGCGTCCACAGACGCGATAGACCAAACGCTCACACCGCTCGCCGCCGCTCCGGCAGTGCCAATCCCGCGACGGCGGTCGTCTGACCCGTTTTGGGCGGGTCCAATGGAGAAACGATGAGACAACTGCAACTCTTGTTAATCGCGCTGATGATGGCGATACTGGGGAGCTGTGACTTCCCGGACAGACCTCCGTCAATGACCGGCGGGGTTATCACGTTCGCACCGTACCCGACGGAGAGCACGGCGGTCGCGCCGCCCTCATCGGCCGCAATCGATGTTATCGATATCCCGGACGACGAGATCCCGAACAGCGATACTCCCGGCAGCGATACTACGGAACCGGGCGTAACGCCGACGCTTATCGCGGAACCCGGCGCGTTCGCGTTCGAGGACATCATCTTCCTCGGCGATAGCACGACGTACGGACTGAAGGCGTACGGAATGCTGCCCGGAGGGAAGTCCACCACTCAAGTGTGGACTCCGAAAAGCGGTACGCTGACGCTCGACCATCAAAGCTACGCCACCATCGTGTATCCGCCCGACGAATCGGAGATAACGATCCGCGAAGCCGTCGGGAAGTTCAAACCGAAAGCGATGGTTATCACGCTGGGCGTCAATGGAGTCTCGTTCATGGGGCGCGAGTCGTTCATGAAAGAGTACGCCGACATGATCGACGGGATCCTGACATCGTCGCCGGATACGAAGATAATCTGCCAATCGATATTCCCCGTCGCGGCGAATTATAAGCACTTGAAGTCGATCAACAACGATAAGATCGTCGCGGCGAACGTCTGGGTAGCGGAAGTCGCGGATCAAAAAGGGTTGCGTTACGTGGACGCGTACTCGAAGCTCGTCGGGGACGACGGCTGGTTGCCGGAGTCCTATCAGAACGGCGACGGTCTGCACCTGAACGACACGAGCTTCAATATCGTGCTCAGCAATCTTAAGGAGGAATTGTCACTCACATGAAGAATAGCAGAAGACTAACCCTGCGCATTGTAATGCCGCTGATTATCGCGGCTACGCTTGTTACGCTCAGCGGTTGCGGCAGCGCGAATTCCGGGAGTTCGACCCCGCCGAGTCCGCAGAAGTCTCCGACGATTGCGGAGCTTACCGCCGCGCTTGACGCGTGCTTCGACGCGGAGGGTATGCACTCGCTTGACGAGTCGAGAGTGCTTGATACTCTCGGGCTTGACGCGACCGATCTGACCGGTTTCGTGATGAAAGTTCCCGTCGGCACTAACATGGACGAGTACGGCGTGTTCATCGCGGCGGACGGCAAGTCTCAAGCCGTCACGAATGCGGTGGTTGCGTATATCACGGCTCGGCAAGAATCGTGGATGGACGAATACCTGCCTGACGAGCGTCCGAAGATCTTCGAGGCGGAGATGCACTCCGCTTTGAACTATGTGTTCTATGTGATGGCGTTCAAAGACGTACGAGCGAACGCGACGGCCGCGTTCCAAGACGCGACGAGTTAGGCTACTTGTCCTCGAGCTGCTGCTCGACCTCGCTCATCTTTCCAAGCGCGAGTTCACGCGATATGAACACGCGCCCGCACTTCGGGCAGACGGGTACCTCGTGCGAGAACGTACTTCCAAGGTAGTCGAACTCGGTCTTGCGCGGCACGAGAAACTCGTCGCACTTCGAGCACTTGATATCGTTCATCGCGCTCCCCCCTGACGGAATTTCATGCGGTGATAGTACGCGCTTGAGACCTCAAACGAGTCGCCGATCGGTCTGTACTCGACCCAGTAGGTCAGCGCACCTCTCACCAGCGACGCGATTAGCGAACCGTCGGCGGTGGTGAACTTCTCACCGGAACTTTCAGCGTAGCGTATGACGTCGAGCACATCGCGCTCTAAGATGAGATTCGCAGCCATGTAGTCGCGGACGTCGTCCGGGATCGTCAGCGGGAGCGCGTCATTGACGTTCGCCGCCGGAAACAGTAGTTCCAAAATGTGGTAACACTCCTTACCCTGTCGTTTGAAAGTCTCGCGGCAATTCGCACAATAGACGAGGTACGGGTTCGAGTCGCTCCGCACGTTCGACTCGACCGTCTCGCGGTATTGGCGCGGATTCGCAAGCTGAGTCTGACCGCCGTAACCGCAGCAGTTAAGCGTGGAACGGTTAACGGTCAGCGACGCGCCGCTCGCCAGTCGCTCGACCGCGCCTTGCAGCGCGTGATTGTCTCTAGCCGCGCACGCGTGGAACAGCGTGAACGTCGGCGCGTCAGCGATTCCCGTACCGCTAAGCAAGTCGTAGACCGACAGCGTCGCGATATTGGGAAGTTGGGCACGCAAGCTCTCCGCGCAGCTCGGGCACGCGTAGATGTACGTAGCGTTGAGGTCGAGTTTCGGCGGCTCGGAATCGACTCCCGCCCAGATTAGCGGACTTCCGCAACAACGTTCCAGCAGTCCCGCACCATAGCGCTCTCGCAGGAAGTCGAAGGCTCGCGCCGACGTGTCGGGCAATTCCGTCGCGACCGCGCAACCCGGGAAATAGACGTAACGGCTTCCGTCAAGCGGCGCGAGCACTCGCCCACTCTCGTTGAAGCGTTCCATGCGCCGGAGGAATATGTCGTGAAACGCGGCGGGCGTCGTACCGTTCTCGAACCGCATACGGCGATACGCGTGGAACAGTCGTCCAAGGTCGATCGATTGCGGACACGCGGCTTTGCACGCGCCGCAGTCCATGCACGAGTACGCCTCCCGCGTCATGCTGTGAGTGCTTAACGGCGGGTTGACGAACGCGTCGGTGAAGAACTCGAGCGCCAGCCGTTTCGGATCCTTGCGATAGGATTTCAGCATCGGGCACGCGTCGAGACACGCGGAACAGTCGCACTGCTCGCACCGCGCCGACTCCGCTCGCGCCTCGGGTTCGGATAGCTCTCGCGGCGGCGGCGATTCGGTACAGCGGTACGCGGACGGCTGCGCCTCCGGCATGACTCCCGTCTGTACGTAGGTCTCAAGCCGCAGCGCGTCTGCGGCTCCGTCAACTATCGATGCGATCGGGTCGTCGCGATCCACGGCGGTCAGCACCGCGTCGTAGCCGGAGGTCTCTGGATTCATCTCACCGTAGCGGAACTCTACTTTGACGGCGGAGAACTGGTCACGGAAGTCTGCGTCGAACACGTCGAACTTCGGATGCGAGCGAATCGCGCCGCCCCATCCGTCCTGCGGATCCGTTACCGTAACTTGGTACTGCTTTTGAGCGAGTCCGAGCGCACAGGCGAGCCCTCGAAGCCCCGCGCCGATGATTAGGATCCGCTGCGGCTTCGGCGGGATCGCGTAGAAATCCGCGCCGCGCTTCTTGACGTTGCTCAGCATCGTGCGCTCGACCGCGCTAAGCTCGATCGGCTGCTCGGTAAGCTTGCACACGCCTCGGCACGGTGCACCGCAAAGCTCCGCAACGACGACCGGGAAAACGACCGCGTTACGGTACGTCTTGTACGCGGACGTCCACTTCCCTCGAGCGCACTTTGCCAGGAAGTCCTTGACGTCAAGCCTAAACGGGCAAGCCGACGCGCAGGGCGGCGGCTCGCCGCGTATACAACCTTTGACGAATTCTTGTGTCTGTTCTTGCGTCATAGTTTGAGTAGTAGAACGCGAGCCGCGCTCTAGTGTGTTGCGATCGGGTTAGCGCGGATCTCGTCAAGCTCGTCCTCGAGATCGGAGCCGAGGAAGTACTTCTGCGGAAGCAGCGACTCACCCTTCGCCTTACGCTCAAGCCCGTCCTTAATCTTCGCGGGCGTCGCGGGAAGCGCGTAGATCCGAACTCCGGACGCGTCGTTGATCGCGTTGATGACCGCCATGTGACCGCTGGACTGGAAGCACTCCGAGCATCCGCTGGAACCGTGCGGACCGTGCGGTCGCGGATTCTCCAGGAACATCACGTTGAAGTCGTCCGGCACCGTGTCGATCGTCGGAATCCCGCAGGACGCGATGTTGCTGTCGCGCTTCTCCGCGTTGTAGTTCTCGCTGAGTGCGAATCCGATCGAGTGCGACAGCCCGCCGTACGCCTGACCCTCGACCGCAAGCCGATTCCCAAGCACTCCCACGTCGCACGCGGTAGTGTAGCGCAACACGGTCGCTTTGCCGGTCTCCGCGTTGACCTCGACAAGCGCGGTGTTAACGGCGTACATGAACGTGCGGTTCTTCTCGCCCTCGCCGGTGTTCGGGTCAAGCCCGAAATCAACGTCGACGTGCCCGAGGTGATCAACGTGCCCGAGGTACTTCGTCTCGATCCCCTCCGCCTTCATCTCGTCATAGGTGCGGAACGAGCCGTCAGGCTTACGCATCGCGGCAAGCAGCTTCGACGCAGCGTCAAGCGTCGCGTTACCCGCCATATAGTGTGAGCGCGAGGCGGCGGCGAGCCCCGTGTCCGGGCACTCCTTGCTGTCGTTCATCACAAGGCGCACTTGATCCGGGCGGAGCTTCAGCTCCTCCAGTGCCTTGAGCGTATGGGTCAACGCGCCGATATCGCCGCCCTGCCCCACGTCTTCCCACGTGTTGAAGTTAGTAACGGATCCGTCCGGATTGAGCTCCAGCGCGACTTCCGCCGCGTCGGGACGACCGATCGTCGCAAGGAAACCTCCAAGCGAGATCCCGACTCCGACCATGCGCCCGGACTTCTTCGCCGTCTCCGCCTCCGACTTGTACGCGTCGTACGTCGGCTTGATCATCTCGAGCAGCGTCGGGTAGACGTAGTCCATGTACGGGCGCGAGTTAATCGTAGTATCTCCCGGACGCGCCGCGTTAATGTAGCGGAACTCCCACGGGTCGATCCCGGCTTTCTCGGCAAGCATGTCGATGAGCGCCTCCGTCGTCGTGTAGATCTGCGGAGCGCCGAATCCGCGGTACGGGCAGTTGAACGCGTTGTTCGAGGAGCCGCCGCGAGCGAGTGCGCGAATCGCCGGGATATTGTAGCCGTGGAACCCGATACTGACGAGGTTCGCGAAGATGAGTCCCGCCGTACCCGCGTACGCGCCGTGGTCGAGCCCGACGTCGTACTCCGCCGCCACGATCTTGCCATCCTTATCGCACGCGAGCTGTCCGTTGGTGAACGTCGCGGAACGCTTACCCGTCATGTGGTTGAACTGCTCGTAAGTCAGCGTCATCGTGCACGGCAGTCCGTCCATCGCCTGCACTGCGGTGGCGACGATCGCGAACGTGTTCGTGCCGACGGAATAGCCGAACGCGCCTCCCACCGTGTTCTGGATCATGCGCAGGTTCTCCATCGGGATCCCGCACGCGGCCGCGACGGCCTCTCGAGTCTCCGTGATCGCCTGAGACTTACACTGGAGCGTCAGCATACCGTCGGAGCCGATATAGCCCTGCAAGACGTCCGGCTCGATTGGCAAGTGCGGCTCATGCTGGCTGTGGAAGCTGCCGCTGACGGAGTATGCGGCGGAGTCGAAGCTGTCTTCGCTGACCTCGTTCTTGAACACGACTTGGCGCATGTAGACGTTCGGGATATTCTTGTGGATCTGCATGGCGGTCGGCATGGCGGACTCGATGAACGTCTTGTACGCGGGCAGAAGCTCCAGGTCTTGCTTGACGAGTTTCGCGGCGGCTCTGGCGTGCTCCTCGGTATCGGCGCATACGACGGCGAGGCAATCGCCGCGGCGCACGATCTTGTCGCTGCAGATAACCGGGTAGTCGGTAACTCCGTTACCCTTCTGACGCGGCACGATGTGACCGAACGCAGTCGCGAGGTTGTTCGTACCCTTGACGTCTTTCGCGGTTAGCACCTTGTAGACTCCGGGCGCTTTCTCAGCGTCGGAAACGTCGATGCCTTTGATGTTCGCGTGGTCAACGTCGGAGATGACGACGGCGAGGTGCACGGTCTCTTGCGGGAACTTCAGTTTGAGGTCGTCGCCATAGTCTGCGGTACCGGTCGACTTTGCGACGGCGGTGGGACGCGGCAGCTTCGAGCCGTAGTAATCGGCGTTCGACTCATGCTTGTAGGTGATGTCGGCGAGCGATTTCTCACCGCGCATGACGGCCGCGGCCGCCCTAACGGCGTCCACGAGCGGCTTGTACCCTGTACAGCGGCAGACGTTACGGTGGGCGCGGAACCACTCCCGCACTTGCTCCCGCGTCGGAGCCGCGTTCTCTTGAAGCAACCCGTAAGCGGAGACGATGAACCCGGGCGAGCAGAATCCGCACTGTACGCCGCCGTAGGTTATCCACGCTTGCTGCAGCGGGTGGAGGTTCCTTGCGGAGCCGACGCCCTCAATGGTGATGATGTCGGAGAACTCCGGCACGTTCTTAACCTTCAGGTTACACGTGCGTACGACCTTTCCGTTGAGGATAACGGAGCACGCGCCGCAAACTCCGGTACCGCAGCCGACTTTGACTCCGGTAAGTCCGTGACGGCGAAGCGCGGTTGCGAGGCTGTCGTTCTCCGGGTCGCACACTACGAAGCGTTCGACGCCGTTGATGGTCAGCGAGATACGTTTTAGCTGCATAATAAGTATGTCCTTTCAGATATCGTCGTGGGTTTACTGCTTGACCCTATTATACCACATATCCTCCGAAAAGTCAAGTTCTTTTCTCAAATCAGTCGACCGCTCGATTCCGGTCTTGACAACGGCGCGATGTTATGTTATACTTCGTAGGTAAGGAATCGTAAGAGCCTCTTTAGCAACTTCGCGTGCTGTAGATTTTGAAAGCAAATTTATCAAATTCTAGGCGCGAGGAGGGAGAATACTGCCGTATTTGACCGACGAGCAACGAAGAAGTTGGCAAATTGGCTCAAAAGATGCAGTGCGTCGAAATTGCTAAACAGGCTCTTAGCACAGTGAGAGGTACCCATGAAGATTTCGACCAAGGGGCGGTACGCCCTGCAAATGATGACGGATCTCGCGGAGCATAGCCGCGACGGCTTCGTCCCGCTGAAAGACGTTGCGGAGCGTCAGGGGATCAGCAAGAACTATCTTGAGCAGATAATAATGCAGCTTAACCGCGACACCGATTGGCTCGAGGCAACTCGAGGCTCGTCCGGAGGTTACCGGCTGTCGAAAGCTCCGGAGCTTTACACGGTCGGCGACATCATGAGACTTACCGAGGGCAGCGTACTGCCGGACGAGTGCGAGATGTGCCACTCCACCGATTGCAGCACTCACGGCGGACGGGCGTTGAAGGTCTGGCGCGGGCTCGACCGCGTCATGCGCGAGTACCTCGACGCGATAACGCTGCGCGACGTGCTGGACGGCAGCGAGACTCTGCGCTGCAGCGTTCCGAAGTCTCGGTAAGCTTGCACCCTCAGAACATAAACTTGCGCTCGCAAAACATAAACGATGGAGAATGAAACATGGCGGAAACACTAAACGCTCGATTCGCGTCCGCAAGGCGGAACGCGATACTAAGCGAGTTCGGGAACCTCAACGCGGATCAGCTGGAAGCCGTCGCGGCGACTCAGGGTCCATTGCTGCTGCTGGCGGGCGCGGGCTCCGGAAAGACTACCGTCGTCATCAATCGGATCGCGAACATATTAAAGTACGGACGCGCCACCGATAGCTCCGACGTGCCTGCGGATATCACGGACGAGGACGCGGACGCGCTCGAGTACCTCGCACTGCACCCTGACCCGGAGTGGCGCAAGCAGCGTGCGCCGCTGATGGAGCTTGAACCCGCGAAGCCGTGGCAGGTGCTTGCGATTACGTTCACGAACAAAGCGGCGAACGAGCTTAAGGAGCGGCTTGCGCGGATGCTTGGCGCGGACGTGGCGTTGGACGTATGGGCGGCGACGTTCCACTCGATGTGCGTGCGAATCCTTCGGCGCGACGTCGACGCCGGAGGCGTCTGGACTCGCAGCTTCACGATCTACGATACCGCCGATTGCCAGTCGCTGATCAAGCGGATCGTGAAGGATCTCGAGCTTGACGAGAAGAGCTTCGCGCCGCGCCAAGTAATGTCGGCGATCAGCCGTGCGAAGGACGAGGGCACCTCGCCCGAGGACTACGCGGACTCCGCAAGCGTTGCGAAAGACTTGCGCCGCAGGGATATCGGGCGCGTGTACCTCGAGTACTCGCGCCGCATGAGAAGCGCGAACGCGATGGATTTCGACGACCTGATCATGCAAACCGTGCGCATGTTCACGCAGTTCCCGCATATCCTCCAAAAGTGGCAGCATCAATTCCGCTATGTGATGGTGGACGAGTATCAGGACACCAGCAAGCTGCAATTCCGGCTGGTGAGCCTATTAAGCGGCGGACACGGGAACATCTGCGTCGTCGGCGACGAAGATCAAAGCATCTACCGATTTCGCGGCGCGACGATCGAGAACATACTCGGGTTCGACAAGCAGTTCAAGCATACGCGGGTTATCAGGCTGGAGCAAAACTATCGCTCGACGGAGACGATTCTGAACGCGGCGAACGCGGTGGTATCGGAGAACAGCGATCGGCTTGGCAAGAAGCTGTGGACGGAGAACGGCGCGGGCGAGCCGCTGTCGCTTCACATCGCACTCGACGAGCGCGGTGAGGCAGACTACATCGCGCTTCAGATGATGAAACAGCAACGCGCCGGGCTCGCATTCCGCGATCTTGCGGTGCTGTACCGTACGAACGCGCAATCGCTCCAGCTGGAGCTTGCGATGAAGCGCAGCGCGATCCCCTACCGCGTGTACGGCGGTACGCGGTTCTTCGACCGTGCGGAGGTTAAGGACGTCGTGAGCTACCTTGCGGTAACCGCGAATCCCGATGACGACGTGCGGCTGCTGCGGATCATCAACAATCCGCCGCGAGGCTTGGGCGCGAAGGCTATCGAGACGCTTGTCGAGATCGCTCGGGCGGAGTCGCTGCCGATCTATGAGGTGCTGCGTAATGTGCTCGCCTATCCGGAGCTTAGCCGCTCCGCCGCGAAGCTTGCGAGCTTCACCGAGATAATCGAAGGGTTCCGCGAGAAAGCCTCGACCCTGCGTCCGGATCTGCTGTACGATGAGATCCTGCGCGGGTCGGGCTACATAGACATGCTGGACGCGAAGCCGAGCCTTGAAAATGAGACGCGTAAGGAGAACGTGCTGGAGCTTAAGACCTCGATCCTCGATTACGTCGCTCGGAACCCGGACGAGCCGAGTCTCTCGGCGTATCTTGACGAGATCGCGCTGTACACGGACATGGACAAATCGGACGGCAGCGACGACTGCGTGCAGCTCATGACGATTCACAGCGCCAAGGGTCTGGAGTTCCCGGTCGTATTCGTATGCGGAGCGGAGGACGGGATTTTCCCGGGACAGCGAGCGATCGGCGAGCCGGAGGAGATGTCGGAGGAGCGTCGGCTGTGCTACGTCGCGTTCACTCGAGCGAAGCGCAAGCTTTACGTGACTGCGGCGAAGCAGCGAATGCTCTACGGTAAGACGATGAACAACCCGCCGTCGCGGTTCTTGGACAGCATACTCGGCAGACAGCGCGAGTGAGGGTTCAGGGTTCGCGCCTGAGTTTACGCGCCTGAGTTTACGCGCCTGACGCCTCGCGCCTGAGTTTACGCGGGCGCGGTGGTGAGGTTGCGCTCACGGTAGTCGGCGTTGGAGGAGTCGGGTTCGGCGACGATGTTGGGGATAAGGCTGGCGGGCAGGAGTTTCAGCTTGGGCTCACGATCCGGGATTCGATTGTAGGGGTTATATTTGAATGAGCGGCACTTGTACCAGAGCCCGACTACGCCTCGGCTGCGGCACAGCACCTCCCCGTCGCCGATGCAGCAACCTTTGGAGCAGTACGAGCACGCGGGGTCGATGTCTCTCCTGAATAACATGGCAGTCACCTCTCTTATGTAGCTTACCCTATTATAACACATATCGAGCGTTTTGTCAAGCTTTTCTTACAAGTTTATCGCAAGATTTTCCCGACATTCTTGACGCTCGGTCGACGAATTATGACAAAATGGGTGCAATTGTGACGTGTTATATAATAAAACTACTTGACAGCGGTGACATAATGTGTTATAATGTGATGATAGATCATAAGGAGGTACATACAAATGTACACGAAAAAACTAACCGCGCTGTTGCTTGCGTTGCTGTTGCTCGCGTCGCTGAGCCTGACGGCGTTAGCGGACGAAAACGACGCTCCCGACTCAGCCATCCCGTACGTCGCGGTATCCGCTCAGAAACTGGCAGTATACGGCAAAGATGTCGATGTATTCGCCGCGTACTACATCGCCCCGACCGCAGACGCGGACGGCGCGAACTACTTCAAGCTCCGCGATATCCTCCAGCTGCTGAAGAACAAGGCAGATCTCAGCTATGACGAGGAAACCAACACGATCCTCTTGAGCTTAGGAGAGTGGTACAACCCAAATGGCACAGAAAGCACCGAGAAACCGGCAGAGTTCGACGCTTCAATGTGGGGCGGCGAGAGCAACGATGCTATCGAGCTCACCGCTGACTACTACGGAAACGGCACAACGCTAAGTCTAACAAGCGAGTACGACGGACTTGCTCCGATGTACAAGATTGGCGGCAGCAACTATATCCAGTTGAAAGCAATCCTTTCATTGCTATGGTGCTCTGCTGATTACGATGAATCCACAAGCACGATCCTAATCGATGCAGATGGGCAAATGGGCGACCCCGACGCTCCGCCCGAGTATTTTGGTGCCGGTGATACGTATCTTCCTGATGGCGGCGTACGTCCGAGTAATGACCCCGAGCCCGACGACTCGGCCGGCGAGGACGCGACTCCGACCGATCCGCCCGCCGGGCTGACTGTAGTGTAACTTTACAGACGGACAGCGACCCTCGAGCGTTCACCGCTCGAGGGTCTTCCGATCGCCGGAATTCAGCCGGACGCTAGATCTCGTCCTTCTTATCGCGGCGCATAAGCCGCACCGTCGCGGCTCGAGGGTCGGCGTTATGGTACATGATACCGTAAAGCTCCGAGACGATGGGCATCTCGACGCCGTGGCGGCGTGAAAGCTCAACCGCAGCCTCGGCGGCGTAGTAGCCCTCAACCGTGGCTCCGACGGAGTGCATCGCGTCCTGCGCAGTCATCCCCTGCCCGACATTGCGACCCATGCGGAGATTGCGCGAGTGCTCCGACGTGCACGTCACGATCAAGTCGCCAACTCCCGCAAGCCCCGCGAACGTCTCACGCCGTCCGCCGAGCGTCTCGCCAAGTACGGACATCTCGAAGAGTCCGCGTGTCATCAGCATCGCCTTCGTGTTGTCGCCATAGCCCAGACCGCCGCAAACCCCGACCGCGATCGCAATGATGTTCTTCAGCGCACCGCAAAGCTCGACCCCAACGACGTCGTCGGAGGTGTAGACTCTGAAATCCGGCGACATGAACGCGTCTTGAACCAGCTTCGCCGTCGCGGGCTCAACGGCTGCGGCGACGCAGCCCGTCGGTATCCCTCGAGCGATCTCCTCGGCGTGCGAGGGTCCGCTCAGCACGGCAATGCGAGCCGAATCGCCAAGCTCGGACTCCAGCACTTGCGAAAGGCGAAGCCCCGAATCGCGCTCGATCCCCTTCGACACGGAGACGATCGTCGCGGAGCGTGGTACGACGCGCTTGACGAGCGCGGCATTCTCCCGCATTGCGTATGACGGCGGAGCGAATACGACGAGTTGCGCCTCGTCCAGCCCGTCGAGCGAATCGCACAGCTTGAGCGACGTTGGAAGCCTGACCCCCGGTAAAGCTTTGCTCTCGCGCTCCGCGCTGACGTACGCGGAGTGCGGCGTGCGCAGGAAGTGCAAAGTGACGTCGTGAGCGTTATCGGCTAAAAGCTTCGCGAGAGCGGTTCCCCAGATTCCGCTCCCGAGTACGGATATTCTCATCTTTATAATCTACCTCAAAGATAATCTGTAAGGATGCCGCCGCATCTACCGCGACTTCGCGCCGAACTTCGGCTCCTTACCCCGTATTATGCGGCTGATGTTGGGCGCGTGCATAAGCACGATCAGAAGCCCGCAGGCAACCGCCATTCCGGTGCAAATCGAGTGGTTCACGAAGATTCCGGTGAATAGCGGAAACGCGACCAGCCCCGCAACGATCGACCCCAGCGAGACATAGCGCGAGATCGCGACGACGACGAGGAACACTCCCACGCTGCATATCCCCGCCCACGGGTGAATCATCAGCGCGGCGACTCCGCACACCAGCACTCCGCGCCCGCCCTTGAATCCGTACCAGATCGGGAACGCGTGCCCGACCATCGCGAAAAAGCCCGCGACGAACTTCCCGACGACCGAGCCGACCTCCGGCCCCACCAGCTTCGCAGCCTCTCCGCCTATCCATAACCACCCGATTGCGACCGCGATCGCCGCTTTCGCCGTATCAATCGCAAACGTGATGATCGCGCCCTTCAGCCCGTATACCCTGTACGCGTTCGTAAGTCCCGCGTTACCGCTTCCGGATTCGCGGATATCTTTCCCGAAGATGTACTTCGAGGAGATGATCGCGCCGTTCACTCCGCCAAGTGCGTATGCGAGGATCGCGGTTAACGTCAATGATAGTACTAGCATCGTTTCAAACTAACCCCACTTTACTTTACAAACCTAAGTCTTCTAGTCGGACTCGCCGCGATTACGTGCGGTCATGCGGATCGGGGTACCGTCCAGCCCGAACGCGGCGCGTATGCGGTTCTCTATATAGCGTCGGTACGAATAGTGGAACAGCGCCTTGTCGTTGCAGAATACGACAAAATGCGGAGGTTGGATTCCCGTTTGAGTCATGTACAGCAGCTTGAGCCGCCGCCCCTTATCAGTAGGAGGCTGCACCCGCAAAGTCGCGTCGGCGAGCACGTTGTTCAGCAAGCCCGTGGTGATCCGCGTGACGCTTTGCGCGTATACGTTGTTGATCATCTCGAACAATCGGTCGACCCTCAGCCCGGTCATCGCGCTGACCGTAATGACGGGAGCGTAGCTCATGAACGGCAGCGCGTAGTCGGAGTCCTCCGGCAATCGGTTGATTTGCGACTCCGCCAGCGACGCCTTGACGAGGTCGAACTTATTCGCGAGTATAACGCTCGCCTTACCGGCTTCGTGAGCCATTCCGGCAATCTTGGTGTCTTGCTCGGTAATCCCGGTAGTAGCGTCGACGAGGATCAGGCACACGTCGGCGCGCTCTACGGCTTGCTCCGACCGCATAACGGAGAATCGCTCGACGCGTTCGTTGACTCTCGCGTGCTTGCGGATTCCTGCGGTATCGATCAACGTGTAGTCGCCGAACTCGTTGGAGAACGGCGTATCGACCGCGTCCCGAGTCGTGCCCGCAATATCGCTGACGATTACGCGGCGCTCACCGAGTATGCGGTTAATCAGCGAGCTTTTCCCGACGTTTGGTTTACCGATTACCGCTACCTTTATTCTAACATCATCTTCGGAATTGTCAAGGGGTTCCGGAAAATATTTTATGCACTCGTCAAGCAGATCGCCGGAACCGTGCCCGTGAAGCGCGGAGACTGCGACCGGCTCCCCCAGCCCGAGCGATAGGAAGTCATAGATGTCCGGATCGGCGTAACCCGTGCCGTCCATCTTGTTGACGGCGAGCACAATCGGCTTGCCGGAGCGTAAGAGGAAGTTCGCGACGTCCTGATCCGCAGCGGTAACGCCGGAGCGAATGTCCGTGACGAGCACGACTACATCGGCGGTCGCGATCGCTTGCTCCGCCTGCACACGCATGAATTGGAGAATCTCGCTATCCGTCTTTGGCTCGATCCCGCCCGTATCGACGAGAGTAAACGTTCGCCCGCGCCAATCCGTATCCGCGTACAAGCGGTCGCGAGTTACCCCGGGCACGTCCTCAACAATCGAGAGCCGCCGACCGGAAAGCTTATTAAACAGAGCGGACTTCCCTACATTCGGCCGCCCGACTATCGCGACGATTGGTTTCTTTTTCAAGTCTTCACCTCATCGGCTGACGATGTGCTCAAACGCGGAGTCTCGTAAGCGCGTTACGTCGTCAGCTCCTTGTAGAATGATTCGCCGTTATTCTCGACTGCGATAACGGGAACGCCAAGCTCACGCTCTACCTCCGCAACGGTGACGTCGTCGAGGAACACGCCTCCGCCGTCCGGCTCTCCCCCGCCGCGCAGCATGACCTTCGGGATAAAGAGCCTCGAGCCAAGCTGCTTACCGCGAAGCTGCGCGATTAAGTCGCGCCCCGTAATAAGTCCCGCAACGTCTACGCTTTCTCCGAAGAAATCGTTGCGTATCGCGTAAGCAACGCCCGTGAAGTTACGCACAAGCCGTTCGAACATCCCGATCGCCGCGTAGCCCGTCGCCAACGAGAACGGCGCGACCGTCCGCGACCCGCTCCCGCTTGCGGATTCGAACTCGCTCTCAAAGCTTGCCAACATGCCCACGCCATTCTCGAACTGCGGGAAATCGTCGTAGTAGCTAATCGGCGGAAGCGAGCGTTTCGCCTTGAGGTAAAGCTCATCCGCGCAGTAGACTCGCGTCGGGTGCGGCGGCGTGAGCATGAATCGAGCGACCGCACCGTGCGGCAGCGATATCGACGCGGTAATGCCGGAGCGCCTGACGCGGTCGACAATATCGATGATCGCGGCGGCTTCACTTTGCCCGACGGGCGTGAGCAGCGGCAGATTCTCACGATGCCGCGTAAGCCCGACGGGCACGACGCTGACGCTCGCGACGTTCGATGGCAACTCCCGAAGCGTGCGCTCAAGCTCCTCGCCATCGTTCAAACCGGGGCATACCACTACTTGACAGTGCAGAGTGATTCCGCCGTCCGCGAGTTTACGAAGCCGCGGCACGAGATCGGCGGCGGCGCGGCTACCCATCATGCGGACTCGAAGCTCCGGATTCGTCGTATGAACGGAGACGTGAATCGGGCTGATTCGCAGCGCGACGATGCGGTCAAGCTCGCGCTCCGTGAGGTTCGTCAGCGTGATGTAGTTACCTTGCAGGAAGCTCAGCCGAGCGTCGTCGTCCTTGAAGTACAGCGACTCCCGCAGTCCGGGCGGTAACTGGTCGATGAAGCAGAACACGCAGCGATTCGCGCAACCTCGAGGCCGATCCATGAGCGTCGAGACAAAGTTCAGCCCGATCGCGCCGTAAGTCGGGTTGTCAACTCGCCGAACCATAACGCGGCAATCGGCAGTGTGAGTCTCCACAAACAGCGGATCGTCGGCCGAATAGAACCGATAGTCCAGCACGTCCTCAATCACCGCGCCGTTGATGGCGACGAGAGTCTCACCGGGCTGAATCCCGGCGAGCGCCGCCGGGCTAGACGTATCGACTGATAGTATCGTCGTCATAGATGAGGTCGTGAAGCTTGCGAGTAACTACTGAGCCATCCGCCTGAGTGTAGACGATGTTCTCGATCCCCGCGTTGATTATGAAGCGTTCGCACATCTTGCACGGCTCCGCGTCGAGCAGCTTACCGGTCTTCGCGTCGCGCCCGACGATGTACAGCGTGGAGCCTAACGCCTCCTCACGCGAGGCGGAGATAATCGCGTTCGCCTCGGCGTGTACGCTGCGGCAAAGCTCGTACTGCTGCCCGTGAGGGATCTCCAGCGCGTCGCGCAGGCAATGCCCCATGTCGTCGCAGTTGCGTCTGCCTCTCGGAGCGCCGTTGTAGCCCGTCGCGACGATCTCGTCATTCTTGACGATGATCGCGCCGTACTGCCTCCGTAAACATGTCGAGCGCGAGCTGACGGTGCCCGCTATCTCGAGGTAGTAGTGTGTCTTATCCTTGCGCATGGCGTGAAGTGTACCTCCGTTGGTTGGGTAATGTCATAAATTTGTGTATTACTTCGTCTGCCTCCCTTGCTGCTTTTCGTGCCTCACTTATGCAACGGTGAAGCAGTGAAAAACATACAGCTGCGGTCGTTATCCTCGTACTACAACAAATTTCTGACAATACCGTTGGTTGAAGTGGGACGCGCCGATAGCGGCTCAAGCGCGGTGCGCTAGACCTCCATCATGACGGTCATGACCATCGGGTTACGGCGCGTGTTCTTGTAAAGATACTGCGATGCTGCGGACTTGATGCTATTCTTGAGCGTCGTGCGATCCTTGATCCCGTCGCCTTGACAATTGACGAGAGTCTCCAGCACGATGGAACGCAAGTCCTCGATAAGCGTCGCGTTCTCCTTAACGTAGACGAAACCGCGAGTAATGATGTCGGGCCCGGAAACGATGCCGCCGTCCTCCTGGCTCACTCCAACGACGATGACGAGCATACCGTCCTGAGCGAGGTGCTTGCGGTCGCGAAGCACAACGTTACCGACGTCGCCGACCCCGGTGCCGTCGACGAAGATCTTCCCGGATGGAACCGTGCCGTTAAGCTTGATGTCTTTACGGGATAGCTCCACGACGTTCCCGATGTCGCTGATGACGATGTTCTTCGAGTCTATGCCCATCTCTTTGGCGATTTGAGCGTGAAGCTTGAGGTGCCGATGCTCACCGTGAACAGGCATGAAGAACTTCGGCTTCGTAAGCGCGAGGATAATCTTAAGCTCCTCTTGGAATCCGTGCCCGGAGACGTGAAGCTCGTCAGCGGTACGGTACATGACGTCCGCGCCTTTGCGGAACAGCTCGTTAACGATCTTGCTGACGGTCGTCTCGTTACCCGGGACGGCGCTCGCGCTGATCACTACGCGGTCGCCGGGCTTGATCTCAATATACTTATGCCCGGAGAACGCCATGCGGTACAGCGCGGACATCGTCTCGCCCTGACTGCCGGTTGTAATGATCACGACGCGGTCGTCCGGGAAGTTCTTGATCTTGTCAATATCGACGAGAGTTTCGCTCGGTATCTGAAGGTAGCCCAATCCGCCCGCAACTTTAAGCATGTTCTCCATGCTGCGCCCGGTAACCGCAACCTTGCGATTGTATCTGGCGGCGATGTTCATAATCAGCTGGACGCGGTGAACGTTCGAGGCGAAGGTCGTGACGATGATTCGGTTCTTGCAGCTTTCGAACAACGTGTCGAACCGCACGCCGACGCGGCGTTCCGAGTTTGAGAATCCGGGACGCTCGACGTTCGTGCTGTCGGACAATAGCGCGAGCACGCCCTTTTTACCAAGCTCGCCGAATCGAGTCAAGTCGGTCATCTCGCCGTTGATCGGCGTCGGGTCGATTTTGAAGTCTCCGGTTTGAACGACCATGCCCTGAGGCGTCTGAATAGCGAACGAGACGGAGCCTGCGATCGAGTGATTGATGTGGATAGGCTCGACCGTAAAGCATCCGGCCTTGTAGGTGTGCCCGGGCTGGATCTCTATGAGTTCGGCGATGTCCATGAGGCGGTGCTCCTCAAGTTTGAGCTTGACCAGCCCGAGCGTCATCGGCGTCGCATAGATCGGCGCGGTGATGTCCTTAAGCACGTACGGGATCGCGCCGATGTGATCCTCATGCCCGTGTGTGAGGAAGATCCCGCGGATCTTCTCACGATTCTTGTTAAGGTAGGTGACGTTCGGGACGACGACGTCAACGCCGTACATATCGTCGTCCGGGAAGCCCATACCGCAGTCTACGATGATGATGTCGTTTTTGTACTCGTAGAGCGTGATGTTCTTCCCAACCTCGTTCAGGCCGCCCAGCGCGGCGATTTTCAGCTTGTCTGCCATAGCGTACTTCGATTAAACGGTACTCCCGAGTCAGATCGGGATACCGATTATCCTTTCTGATAGTATAGGTGAATAGCGCGGTTGAGGTATATGACCGCGTGCGAAGTAAAAGGTTCGCGGCCGCGATTGGCATCCCGTTCGGGACGGCTTCAATATCATGGTTGAGGCGTTGATCCGTTCGTTGGCAGGGTTACGGAACAACGACTTCGCTATTATATCACACATCGGCGGCATAAGCAAGCAAAATTTTGCATATGCGGACGCTCGACCAAAAATTCACAGTTGCCCCCTAAAGATCAGGGCGTTTAGCACGATAAATAACTATGTAACCAAGCACGGCTATCGAGCGCAAAGCGAAACATATATAATTGGTTAACCATGGAAAGGCGGACGGTTTATGGCTTCCGTTACACCGCTCAGAATTACCGGGATGTCCTCGGGCATCGACACCGACGGCATCATTCAAAGCATGTTGAAGATCCAGCAGCTTAAAGTCGATCGTGAGATCCGAAGCCGCATCAACCTGCAATGGAAACAAGACGGACTGAAACAAATCAACGCAGATATTACCGAGTTCCGTAACACTTATCTAAGCACGCTAAGCAGTAAGAACGTGTTCAGCTCCGCGACGTTCAACACCCGCACCGTCAGCGCAGTCGGGTCGAACTCCGGCGCGATCAGCGTCACCGCCGGAGCGGACGCGGCGCTCGGCACATTCACCATAAACGCGGTCACATCGCTCGCGTCCGGCGCGAACGTCAAGTCGACCGGTGGTACCGTATCTGCCGTATCCTCCGACGGTCAGGGACTGCGCGACCTCGGACTCGACAAGACGCTCGGGCAGCTTAACTGGAGCCGCTCCGCAGGTCTCACGGGCGGCTCGCTCACGGTAAACGGCGGTGCGGCTATAACCTACGACTCCGACACTACGCTCAAGAGTCTTACTGAGCAATTCGACATGGCAGGCTACACGCTTAGCATAAGCGGCGACAAGTTCACGCTTACCGCTAATGACGGCGGCGCGGTGGACGTTACCGCCGATACCGGGAACCTCACTACGCTTCTGGGCTTCGCCTCCGAACACGCGACTAAGGGCGTTACGGGCGGCATGCTTACTCAATCCTCCGACAGAGCCACAATCACGGGCGCGACGTTGCTTACCGACATCGCGGGCACGGGCACGGGCA
>JAITGH010000109.1 GCA_031280855.1 Oscillospiraceae bacterium
TCCGGCGCGGCGGACGAGATTATCCGCAAGACGGGTACGGAGACGAAGAAGTCGAGCGTGGAGGCTGAGCTTGTGAAGCTGAAGACCTCGCACCCGTACGCGTACCGCGCTCACTTGGATATCGACGCGCTGCTGCGCGACGTGACGAACTTCGCGAGGCGGCTGGTTCAGCAGACGGGCACGTACACGATCGAGGAGTACAAGCGAGCGCTGCGGTTCGTGAGCACCTTGCACGACGCGAAGATCTACGTACCGGACAGCGCGCTTGCGGAGGTGGCGGGCGCGTTTGGAGTGCGGCCTCACGGGCTTGCGGCGAAGCTCGGCAGCACCGTCGGCGGGATAACAAGGGAGAAGTCGAGAGGCGTCGCGTTCGACGACGTTGCCAGGGTGCTCGGCGACTTGATCCCGGAGGGGATACGCGGGCTTAGCGACGGTGCGGAGCAGTTCGCGGCGGTGATTGAGTGGCAGCGTCAGGTGACGCGGAGTCTTCTGGATCCGCTGGGTGAGTCACAGCGCGGCGCGATCGATGAGGTGACGAATCTGGTTATGACTCAGCTGTTTGAGGCGAGCGAGGACTTAGAGAACTCTAAGCTTGGGGTAAAGGCGAAGGATCGACGCGACTACCTCAGCGACGAGCTGAAGCGGCTGAAACGTCGGCGCGAGCGCGAGGTGAAGCGTTTGGGTACGCTTGCGAGCGAGATAACGGCGGCTCGGGCGCGTGAGAAGGCGGCGACGCGGGAACGTGCGGAACGCGAGTCGCTGCTGAAGATATTGAAGCGGCTGCAGCGCGTTAAGAAGGCGGGCAAGCCGACGAAGGAGCTGATCGCGGATCTCGTCGCGGACATCGACACGGCGGCGGTGCGGATGACCGGGAAGAACGTGCGCAACCTGCTGGAACAGAAAGCGTTCTTTGACCGGCTGATAGAGGAGGATCCGGAGTATGTGCCCGATCCGGGGATCATGCGGAACATCGACCGGCTGAACAAGCGGCATATCGCGGACTTCGACATGGACGACGTGCGGGCGCTTCTGGATACGCTGCGGAACCTTGAGGCGGAGATCCATAACAACAATCGGCTGCTGGCTAAGGAGAACGCGAGGAATCTTGCAATCGCGGCGGCGGAGACTCAGCTGGCGATCGAGCAATCGAACGGGCTGGTTGGTCCGAAGGCGGTTCGGACGTTCAATAGGCTTTTTACCTCGAGCGAGCTGAGTCCGCAATCGATGGCGGACATGGTGACGGGTTATAAGGACGATAACCCGCTGAGCCAAGCGATGAAAGCGATAACGAACGGGCAGATCCGGGCGCGGCAGTTCGAGCAGGAGTCGCTTGGGCGCTTCGACCGCTGGATCAACGATAAAGAGTTCGCGAAGGGGTTCCGAGGCGCGGACGCGAGGCGGATCGAGGTGCCTGATATCAAGGACGCGGACGGCGAAGCGGTGTACCTGACGCCTGCGATGCTGGTTGGGCTGTGGCTTCAGACTCGGAATCAGGCGAATATGGATCACATCGAGAATGGCGGCGTGACGATCCCGGCGTGGAAGTATTACGCTCGGGGCGATATAAAGGAGGCGCTGGCAAGAGGCGCGGATCGCGTGCCGTTTACCAAGCGCGACATCGAGGCGTTTGCGACGCGGCATCTTACTGCATCGGAGCGTGCGTTCGGCGAGGCGGTGATGCACTATTTTGACTCTGAGACGAAGACTGCGATCAATGAGGTCAGCACGATTCTGAACGGGTTTGAACGCGCGGAGGTTGAGAACTACTACCCGATCATGACGGACAGCGTGTGGCGGAGACAGAACGAGAACTCGTTCGCCGTGGAGTGGACAGAGACGGGTGCGCCGATGACGATCGAGCAGGTGAATCCCGCGAACAAGGGTATGCTTAAGGAGCGCGTGGCGGGTTCGAAGAACCCTGTGATCCTGCTTGACGTGACGGACGTGGTGAAGCGGTCGGCTCGCGACGTTGGGAGCTATATCGGGCTTGCGATCCCGTACCGCGACTACAGCCGGTTGATGGGTTATGTTCACGGGAAGAGCGGCGTCAATATCGGGCGGACTTTGAAGCACAAGTACAGCGTGAAGACTTATGAGTACTTTGAGGACTTCAAGAAAGACTTGGCGAAGCCGAGGAAGACGGGGGCGGGCACGCTGGAGACTCCGCTGGGAGAGCTGGACGTGCAGTCGAACGCGATAACGGCGGCGCTTAGCGCGAATGTGGGCACGGCGATCAAGCAGGCGGCGGGCTATACGATGGCGGCGGGCGAGCTTGGGTGGAAGGCGACTCTGGGTGCGCTTGGGAAGTTCGGCACGGTTGACCGGACGCTGATCGGGAAGTATACGCCTCTGCTTTGGGAGCGTATGCTGGGCTATAGCAGCAACCTGTTCGAGTACAACGGCGGACTGACGCAGCGCGTACCGTGGCTGATGGGCTGGCTGCAGCGGCTTGACAGCGCGTTCGTTGCGAAGATATGGAAGGCGGCCGAGTTGTGGGTGCAGGACAACGAGAAAGCGTTGGATCCGGGCGGCGACGCGTACTATCGCCGGGTTGCGGAACGGTTCAACGACGCGGTGCTGGCGACTCAGGTGACCGGCTACACCGCGACGAAGGCGGGCGCGTTGCGGAGCGCGAACCCACTGATGGGCGTGTTCACGCTGTTCCAGGGTCAGAGCAAGACTCAGTTCAATCTGTTGTTTCAGTCGTGGGGCAACCTGCAAGCGCGTGCGGCGGACTACAAGTATGAGAATACCGAGGAAAACCTGAAGCGATTGCAGGCGGCAAAGAAGCGGTTCGCGGACAGCGTGGGCGCGGTGGCGTTCAGCGGCATCCAGTTTGGCGTGCTCAGCGTGTTGTCGAAGCTGCTATTGCGCCGCGACGACGAGCTTCGCGACGAGGACGATAAGCTGTCGCTTGGTGCGATGGCGAAGTCGGCGGGGATGGAGGCGTTTGGGACTTTGACGGGTATGGTGACGTTCGGGTCGGAGCTGTCGGATATGACGTTCGCGGCGCTTGGGCAGAAGAAGTGGTATGACATCGAGATGATGGGAACGGGCGCGATAAACGACCTGTACAACAGCGCGTCACGGCTTCAGAGCGCGATGGGCGAGGACAAATACGGCGGGGTGAAGGTGTACGCGGCGGCTCGTGCGGTTATCGAGGCGGCAGGATCGGCGCTGGGGATTCCGACGGGCAACCTATTGAAGAACGCGGAGGCGGTATTCCGGCACGGGCTGACGGCGGTGTACGGAGAAGAGGAGGGCGACTCGATCTATAAGCTGCTGGTCGCGGATAGTGACGCTGAGGTCAAGGCGGAGGTGTACAAGGCGTACAAGTCGTCGGGTTACGAAGAGAGCGCGGAGTATCGGCGGCGGCTGGCGGCGGCGGAGGATCGCGGGATCGACGAGTCCGCCGTGCGGACGTACATACGCGGGAAGATGAAAGAGGAGCCGGACTATATCAAGCGGTACGAGAGTGAGCTTGCGAAGCTTGGCGTAGTTGCGGACGGCGACGGGTATCGCATGAGCACTCGGTACTGGGCGCAGCTTGACGCGAACCAACAAAAGAACGCTGCGGACGAGGCGATCGCCCTGGCGTGGTACCGTGCGCTCGGGACGGAGCAGAGCTTCTGGTACACGACGAACAAGGGTGGGAAGCGCGAGCTGATCAGCACATTGAAGTGGACGGTTAAAGCCGGTGAAGAGATGGCGCGGCTTGGGATCAGGAGCTGGGGGGACTATATCGCCTTGAGGCGGCTGTAAGGCTCGGTGCCGGAGCAGACGGGGTACCGGCCGGCGTGACGGCTGACGCCTGAGCCTTGAGTGGACGAGGATCGCGGGGCGCTTGGAGAGGCGTTCCGCGATCCTTTGCGCGTCATATCCGGCGGCGTATGCCTAACGGCGGGAGCGTTAGGAAAACGTTAGATCTAACGCGCGGCGCGTTAGGTCGTATTTCCGCGTCTTACGGCGGAGAAGCACTGGCGTTCTCGGGCTCTCGTGCATATAGCATGCGACACAACCTAACGCAAAATCAACATTTATGCAGATTCCTAACGGCACTTTAATGGCGTTTTTGTGACGCTTAAAGGCGTCGATGTTGCGTCACAATTGCGTCGATTGAGACGCTCGGCGGTGCTTGTAAAGGTGGTTAACATTACGCGTGTTGCATAACATTATGCGCGATTGTTCCCTAAAGTGATAGGTTTTCGTTACGATAAATGGTAATAAGGGAAAACGTAAGGAGGCGGCGGATATGTGGATATTTGCGCTTGCGGGTGGTGTAATTCTTGGAGGAGTCACGCTGATTTGTGTATGGACTCGGCGCACTACGGAAGTGCCGCTATTTGACCGTCCTCATGACAATCCTCAAATCGGCGTAATACTGGAGATTGCGGTGGCTAATCTTGCGTCTTGCGGTCGGCGCGGGTACTACGTTTTGCGTGACGTAACTATTCCGCGTGCATATGGCAAGAGCTCGCAAATTGACGTTATTCTGATCTATCGCCATTGCATAATCGCGTTCGAATGCAAGAATTGGAGCGGCGCGGTAAGCGGAAAGCATGAAGGAGAGTGGACGCAGACTCTTTCCAACGGAGCTGTCTACTCTCACACTAACCCTATAAAACAGAATGCCGGACACGCCGCTGCGGTCCGAGAATATCTGGACAACAGTATCGGGATTAAACCCTATATTCATTCTGTGATTGTGTTCGGACCCAATTGCACACTTGGAGCTGTTTCGGCTCCGAGTTGGAAGCAATGCGTGATTCGCATTGACGAGCTGTTGGACGAGATCGAACGCACTGTAAAGACCGGCAAACTAAGTATAAATGCGGAACAAAACTATAATGCGTTGGTCGGTTGTGCGAAGTATCACATACCGGGTTGATTGGGGGATGGCGTGGAGATTTTGTTAACCGATTATATCCGCAAAAACGGGCGCAGAGAGAGCTCGGCGCGGCATCAGCTGGCTTGCGGACGGTTCAAGACGGCGCATAAGGTGAACGCTCGTTGGTGGATCGA
>JAITGH010000089.1 GCA_031280855.1 Oscillospiraceae bacterium
CTCCTCGCCCTCCCAGTTTGAGCGTACGACGTCGATGAGCTTGTCGAGCGTGTACTCCCCGGAGTCATAGACCAGAGTCTTGATTGTCGCGAGCGAGTCCGCCGCGTTCGCAAGGCTGCAACCGGTGATTACGACGTGACCGGGAGTCGCGGGTCCTCCATGGTACATGTCCTTACCGCGCTCTAAGCAACCGTCGATCCAGACGGATCCGAACGGATCGTAACCGTTGCGGTTCATGGTGAAGTTATGACCGGCCGGAACGCGGCAGTTATCGGCGGCGAGCTTAATGCGCTCATGCACGCGCTCCATCAGTTCGTCGAACGAGTTAAGCGTCACCTTGCCCGCCTTGTACTGATCGAGGATTTCGTCAAGCACCGTCGAGTACGACAGGAAACACCCGCCCGGCGATACCAGCCAGCCCTCACAGCTGTTCGCCACCAGCGTCTCCACGCAACCCATGTTGTAGAAGTTGCACGACTCCTGCGGCGTGTGCCCCAGCGCCTTGAATGCGGAGAACCATGTGTCCGCGTTAACCAGCTGCGGGTTCCCGAATCCGAGTTTGATCGTCTCCATCGCCTCGTCCATGACCCACTCCGGCGACTTGGTCGGCGAGACTTGCAGAGAGATATTCGGGTACGGAAGCTTAGTGATCCGTGCGGCGGCGAGGCATACCTTGGTAAACTCGTTCGCGGTCGATTCTCCGTTCGGGTCGACTCCGCCGAGCGCCATGCTTTGCACGGTGCGCATTTTGGGCTCGTTGCACTTCAAGTACAGCATCGCGACGAGGTCACGCGCCTCTTCGAACGTCGTGCGTCCAAGCTCTATGTCACGTGCGTAGAACGGGTACATGTACTGGTCGAATTTTGCGAAGCTAAGCGCGGCTCCCAGCCCCGTATTCGCGATAAGGTGGCTCAGCCACGCGAGCTGGATCGCCTCACGGAACGTCTCCGGCTTCTCGGTTGAGACGCGGTCGATGATCATGGAGATCTCGCGCAGTTCCTCGGAGCGTTTGGCGTCGGGCTCGGACTTCGCGGCGTCGGCGTACGCCTTCGCGTAACGCTTCATGTAGCGGATCGAGGCCTCAATGACGATCTTGCACGACTCATAGAACTCTTGCTTTTCGGGGTCGTCCTTAGTCTGCGCGAGGTAATCGTCGAGCTGCTTCAGCATATTGCCGTAGCCCGTATTGATGGCGCGACCGTAGTTGAGGTTGAGGTGATTCGCGGCAGCCCACGGGAGACCTCTGACGGTAGCCATAACGTCGTCGCCGTAGTCGTACTGGAATCGATCTTCCAGCGTTTTCGCGATCTGGTAGGCTTGGATGCGGGGATCGTCGGCATACTTCGCCTGCATTGCTTTGATGAGCTTCTGGAGCGTAATGTAATCTACGTTCGCGTCATAGTGGTCACGCGCCATGAGCGCGAATCTGGAGCCGAACATCGCGGCTTGCCCGACGGGCTCCTTGCGTTCACCGCCGCGCATACCGCCGAAGAAGAGCATAGGCTTCTTCGCGTCAGCGGGCGGATCGATGTACTCTTCCACGTAGCGTTCTGCGAGGGCAAGCATGTCGTCGTACTTCGGTTGAACCGGGTCGACCGGCCACATGCCGAGGATAGAACATCCGAGCAACTCGTGAGGGAAAACCTCCAGAGTGATGCTGTCCAGCAGATGCTCCATCGCTTTTGCTCGGCGGATTTGCGTGGGCTGACCCTCCGTCGATCGTACGGACTCCGCAATCAGCGGATAGAACGTGGTCTTACGCACCCCGGCGTCCATCATTGCTTCGGTCGAGACCTTGATCTTTAAGACTCTGTTTTCCATATATCGTCATCATCCTCCTATCATTTTTCTTGTACATTATAGCACCGATTCGCAAATAATACAAGAGGTTAAATTTAGTTTCACCACATCTTTGTGCATATTCACCAGTTTGGAGTGAGCAATCGCGGCAATTTTGGGCTATTTTTAGCCAAAAACACATACCGCCGCGCCGTATCACCACGATTAGGTGCGAATACGCTCCTTTGGGAGCGTATTCGCGTCCGGGCGGCGAAAAAGTTTTTCAAAAAAGTACTTGACAAACGGGGGAAAGTGTGGTATAATACAATGATCCCGACTCGCGGACAGCGGATAGGCTTCCTGACCCTGCCTTTGAGTCCGGGTACGGCGCACCTCGCGTGCCGTGCCATTCGGCTCGCACGCTCGCTGCGCCACTATACGGAAAGGAAGTACTCACCCCATGCTGCTTAAAGAGCAAAAGAACGCGGTCATCGAGAATAACCGCACTCACCCCACCGATACAGGTTCACCGGAGGTTCAAGTTGCAATCCTTACGGAGCGCATCGCCCAACTTACCGAGCACCTGAAGATCCATCATAAGGATAACCACTCAAGGCGCGGGCTGATGATGATGGTCGGTAAACGCCGCAGACTGTTGGACTACCTTACGAAGAAGGACATCGAGCGTTACCGCACGCTGATCGCGAAGCTCGGTATCCGTAAGTAGAAGAGGCTTCGACCGGACGCGCCGCGCCCGGTCGCGCTACAATGTGAGCGCACGGCGGGAATGCCGTGCGCCGGAAGATGAAGGGAAAGAACAAATGACAATCACGCAGCGCGAATTCCCCGGATTTCGCAAGTACGAAACTTCGTTCGCGGACCGTCCGCTCTCATTCGAGACCGGGAAGCTTGCGGAGCTCGCCAACGCCGCCGTCCTCGTCAAGTACGGCGGTACCACAATTCTTTGCACCGTTACGGCGGGAGCGAAGCCGAGGGACGGTATCGACTACTTCCCCTTGAGCGTCGACTTTGAAGAGAAGCTATACTCCGTCGGGAGAATCCCCGGTGGATTCCTGCGGCGAGAGGGTCGCCCGAGCGAGAAGGCCGTCCTCATCTCTCGCGTTATCGATCGCCCGATGCGCCCGCTGTTCCCCTCCGATCTGCGCAACGACGTCATCATCGCGTGCACCGTCTTGAGCGTCGATTACGATGCTCCGCCGGAGGTCGCCGCGATGCTTGGGGCGTCGCTTGCGACTCACATCAGCGACGTACCGTGGAACGGACCGATTGCCGGATTGGTGCTCGGCTACGCCGACGGGAAGTACTTGGTCAACCCGACTCAGAAGGAGCGCGAGACCTCGCAGATGTCCGTGTTCGTTGCGGCGACGAAGTCGAAGGTC
>JAITGH010000145.1 GCA_031280855.1 Oscillospiraceae bacterium
ACGCGACAGAGGAAGAGTACCACGACGCGGTTACCGTCGCGCAGGCTGAGTCGTTCGTCTACGCCGATAAGAACGGGCTGAAGACGGAGATAGCGCAGTCGGGCGATAACGTCTCCGGCGGGCAGAAGCAACGGCTTAGCATTGCGCGCGCGCTCGTAACGAAGCCTCCGGTCTACATATTCGACGACAGCTTCTCCGCGCTGGACTTCAAGACCGACGCGGCGTTGCGCCGCGCTCTGCGAGGGTATACGAATGCCGCGACCGTGCTTATCGTCGCGCAGCGCGTTAGCACGATCATGAACGCTCAGCAGATTATAGTGCTGGAGTCCGGCAAAATCGTGGGGAAGGGCACGCACGCGGAGCTATTGAAGACGTGCGAGGAATACCGCGAGATCGCGGAAAGTCAACTGTCGAAGGAGGAGCTGCAATAATGGGACCGATGATGGGAGGCGGCGGACCCGGACGCGGAGGACCTCCGGGCAGAATGTTCCAGCAATCGAAGCCGAAAAGCTTCAAAGGCGGGCTTGGCAAAATACTGGGATACCTGAAACCGTTCCGGGCGCGGATAATCGTTGTTATGATCATCTCGATGATCTCGGTAGTTATCGCGCAGTTCGTACCGCGAATCTCCGGCTTGATCACGACGGAACTCGCAAACGCGGTACAGCTTCGGGCCGGAGCGGAAAGCGTAGTCGCGACGAATCCCGGCGCGTTCATCAACAAGGCTGTGGAGCTTTACACCCGCGTGTTCGGATTAAGCCCTGACAGCGGCGGGATTAACTTCACGCTAATCAACAGCATACTGTGCGTATTGTTGCTGTTCTCAATCGTGTCGATGGGATTCGGCTATGCGCAAGGATTCTTGATGACGCGGGTAACCACGACGGTCGCGTATAACCTGCGCAACAGCATATTGAAGAAGATCAACAAGCTGCCTGTCGGATTCTTCCACAGCGTCAGCCATGGCGAGGTACTAAGCCGTATTACGAACGACGTGGATACGCTAAGCCAAAACCTCACGCAGAGCTTGAACCAGATCATCTCGACGGTCACGACTCTGGTCATGGTAATGACGATGATGTTCACAATCAGCTGGAGGTTGACGCTGATCGCGCTGTTGATGATTCCCGCGTCCGCGCTGTGCACGCTGTTCATGGTTACGGTATCGCAGAAGTACTTCCGCGCTCAGCAGAAGCTTCTGGGCACGGTTAACGGCGCGGTGGAGGAAGTGCTGAGCGGTCACACCGTGATCAAGGCGTTCAACGGAGAAGCGCGGGTAACGCGTGACTTCGACAAGCAGAACGACGAGCTGTATAACACCGCGTGGAAAGCGCAGTTCCTGACCGGGCTGATGATGCCGATGATGAACCTTGTGGGCAACATCGGGTACGTCGTAGTATGTATGTACGGCGCGTACATGACGACGCAGGGCATCATGAACGTCGGCGATATCCAAGCGTTCATCACGTACATACGCAGCTTCACGATGCCGATAACGCAGCTTGCGCAGATCTCCAGTCAGCTCCAAAGCACGGCGGCGGCGGCGGAGCGCGTGTTCGAGTTCCTCGCGGAGACCGAGGAGGTCGACGTCGACACTCAATACAGCGTCCGCGAGAATCCGATTACCGGCAGCGTACAGTTCGAGCACGTTCGATTCGCATACGAGTACACGGAGCAGGATGACGAAGAGGACGAGTTCGAGGCGATGCGTAAGAAGATGGAGGAGCGATTCGCAAAGAAGCGCGGTAAGCGCGGAGCGCCTCCCGGGATGCCGGGCGGAGCGCCCGGCGGCGGGCGCGGCGGGTTCTCTCCCGATGATTTCGGCTTTGGCAATAAGAAGAAAGTTAAGAAACTTGCGGGTTACGAGGAAGAAGTCAACGAGCCTGAGAAGAAGAAGTCCGGCGAGCCGGTAATCCACGACTTCAGCGCGACGGTACAGGCGGGTCAGAAGGTCGCGATCGTTGGTCCGACCGGCGCGGGTAAGACCACGATGGTGAAACTGCTGATGCGGTTCCACGAGATCCAAGGCGGTGAGATCAAGGTCGACGGGCGCAATATTGCGCGGTACACTCGAGGAGACCTGCGGTCAGAGTTCGGCATGGTGCTTCAGGATACGTGGCTGTACAACGGCACGATCATGGAGAACATCCGATACGGGAAGCCGAACGCTACCGACGAGGAAGTCATTCGTGCCGCCGAGGCCGCTCAGGTCGACCACTTCGTACGTACGCTGCCCGAGGGCTACTCCATGGTGCTGAACGAGGAGACTACTAACATCTCCCAAGGGCAGAAGCAGCTGCTGACAATCGCCAGAGCGATTCTTGCGAACAGCAAGATTCTAATCCTTGACGAGGCGACAAGCTCCGTCGATACTCGTACCGAGGTGCTCATCCAGCGCGCAATGGATAACCTGCTGGAGGGTCGCACCAGCTTCATCATCGCGCATAGGCTCAGCACAATCCGTAACGCCGACTTAATCCTATGTATGCGCGACGGCGACATCGTCGAGCAAGGCAATCACGAGCAGCTCATGGCTCAAAACGGATTCTACGCGCAGCTGTACAACTCCCAATTTGAGCGCGTGTCATAACAGTAGCTATGCGGGTTTCGTGGCAATGCCATAAATTTATGACATTGCCCCAAAAACGCTTGACAAATCGGCTCGAGTGTTGTATAATATGACCAAACAGCTACAATATGGAAAGGGAGTGCAAACAATGGAGAACTTACGGGGGAAGACAGCGTTTATCACCGGCGGTGCGAGCGGAATCGGGCTTGGAATCGCGAAAGCGTGCGCGGCGGAGGGGATGAACATCGTAATCGCAGACATGCGGAAAGCCGCAATCGATGAGGCGCTGGAGTACTTCAAGTCGAGTAATCTGCCCGCGATCGGCGTGGAGCTTAACGTGACGGATCGCGAGGCATACAAGAGTGCCGCAGACTCGGCGGAGTCCGCATTCGGGAAGATTCACGTTCTGGTCAACAACGCGGGTATCGGCTGCTCGAGCGGTCCGCTTTGGAGCGTCTCGCATAAGGACGCGGACGTCGCGGTCGCGGTGAATCTGATCGGCGTGTTGAACGGTGTGCAGGAGATCCTGCCGCGCATAATCGCGCATGGCGAGGGCGGTCACGTTGTTGCGACGGCGTCGAAGTCCGCGATCGTCACGTCGGCGGGTACCGGGCTGTACAATATCACGAAGTCGGGAGTCGTCGCGATGATGGAGACGCTTGCGACCGATCTGCAAGGCACACCGGTAGGCGCGAGCGTATTCGCGCCCGGCGGGTACATCACGAACTTGGGGCAGTCGTCGGCAGCGGTGACTGCGGCCATGACGGGCGTTGCGCCTCCGGCTCCGCCTCCCGGCATGGCCGGCGGGATCCCGGACAGTTGGGTCGGACTTGTGCGCGATCCGCTCGACGCCGGCAGGAGAGTCGTCCGCGGCATCAAGCGCGGCGATTTGTACATACTGACGCACGCGGAGTTCAAGGCCGGATGGCAGTCGCGAGCAGACGCGATTACTCGTGCGTTCCCGGACGAGACTCCGAACCCGCGCTATAGTGAGGTCTTCCCGTTCCTGACGGGCAACCCGATTTACGGTAAGCAGGAGCAAGTTCCCGCACTGCCTACTGAATAACGTAACCCGCATTACGAATGACGCGTTCGCAAGCGGGGAATAATCGCAAACTTGCGAACGCGTTCAGAGTGCACTCCAGTTGCGAAACATCGATTCTTCGTCCCAATTTTCAAGGTCAAGCTCCACGATATAGCCGGAGCAGTGGCGCGGGTTCCACTCGTAGTAGCGTTTCTCCGGACGCGCCCAGCGTTGCATTGCCGCCATGATCGTGCCGCCGTGCGAGACGGTCACGACGGAGTTTTCGCCTTCGGCGTTCGCCGCACGTATGAGCGTGAGGATCGCGCCGCAGACTCGGGCGCGGTACTCGTCCCAGCTTTCCGGTGCACCCGGAGGCGCGGGCTCGCAATTCGCGTCGACCCAAGCGCGGTAGGCGAGGTCGTCGGTCATCTCGTCCGCGTTGCGTCCCTCGAAATCGCCGAAGTGCATCTCCGCAAGGTCGGGCACGATGACGCGCTCCGCGTTTGGGAAGCGAATCGCGGCGGTCTCAAGCGCTCGCTTCATCGGGCTGACGTAGACTCGAGCCACCGACTCATCGATGCTCGCGTTGGCTTGCTCGATCCCGACGGGGTCGAGCGGCTCGTCCGTGACGCCTATGTAACGCTTCACCAGGTTGCCGCCCGTCTTCGCGTGGCGTAAAAGTATAAGTTTCATATCGGCCTCCTCGTTTGCACTGCCATCAGTATAGCACGGACTTGCGCCGCTGTCAAGCGCGTCGTTGACCCGGGGAATGTGTCGGAATTGTAAACTTATCGAAAATCTGAAAAAAATGCTTGACATTTGGTTCGAAGTGTGGTATAATAGTTGTCGGTTGAGTGGATCAGCGGTCGCAAGCTTCGTCCGCAAGCCGTCACGTAGGGGTATAGCTCAGCAGGTAGAGCATCGGTCTCCAAAACCGAGTGCCGAGGGTTCGATTCCTTCTGCCCCTGCCAATAGCGTGTCGCTGTTCCGCAATCTAGCCACGCTGAGACTCCGCACGACTGCGGGTGACCCGGTCAATCATCATAGCGTTCTCCTTTCCTGAGGCTCGGTGCGACATCCGACACGCTTCTGCGGGTGTAGTTCAATGGCAGAATTCCAGCTTCCCAAGCTGGCCGCGTGGGTTCGATTCCCATCACCCGCTCCATGATAAATGAACTGTATAGTCTGGCGAAAGCGCCGGACGGCACGGACATTGCGCTCGACGAGTTGCACAGTGAGTATAATCCGCTTCCGATAGTTACAGCGAAGGCGCCGTGCGTCCGGGTTTGGCTTGCGGAGGACGGCTCGGTCTGTGGATTGGAGAGTCTCGACGCTGAACCGGTAGTTAAGCTGCGCAAATATGGGAACAACCGGAACTCGTTCCCGGCGTTCAATATCGGTTCCCTGCACCGTCTCACCGACGCGGCGTGTATCGCGGAACTTGCTCAGTTTGAAAAGGGGCAAGGCGGTCACGTCGTCGCGAGGCTTGAATCGTGGTGTACCGGCGACAATGACAACTGGATCAAAGGTGTCTCGGGGAAAGTTCTGAATAGCTTAACGAAGTGTCCCTCCAAACTTTTGAACCTGTTATGGACAGGGATGCTCGATTCGGGGATTATGAAAAAGCCCGGTTGTCTATCGGGTATATGGGCGCGTTGCCGAGACAAGATTCGTCTGCGGAAAACGCGGATGGAAATGACATTACAGAAGGTACTGACAAGGTGATAGTCGTAAATAGTATTGACGATATGTTTTTGCGAAATATTAGCGTTCACAAACCCGCATGAATACGGAGTTTGCAACCGAGCGAAAAATACTCATTCAGTATATCAATACT
>JAITGH010000166.1 GCA_031280855.1 Oscillospiraceae bacterium
CGTAGTACTCGACCGCCAAAATGTTGTTCGGCAGCGCGAGCCACTCGAGCCGCCGCCCGGCAGCGACCTCAAGCGCGCTCTGACGCGCACTCGCATAGCTTACGCCAAGTTTCAACTCCTGACGGATGAGCTTGTCGACCAACGGGAGCCCGGTAAGATTCGCGACTTCCCGAAGACGCGACGGATCGCCGCTCTCGCTTCCGAACGACATGTAATCGACGCACCCGAGCGCGTCCAGAAGCCGCACCGCGCCCTGCGCAAAGTACCGTGCAGAGCTTAACGCGATCGCCGCCGGAAGCTCCAGCACCAGATCCGCGCCCGCGTGCAGCGCGGCGTTCGCTCTCGCACGCTTGCCGTATACCGCGATGTCTCCGCGTTGGACGAAATTGCCGGACATAACTACGACGATGACGGCGTCGCCGATAAGCTCGCGAGTCTTGCGAATGTGCTCCGCATGACCCGAGTGGAACGGGTTGTACTCAGCGACTATTCCGGCTACCCACATTGTATAATCCTCCGGGTTTGTGGGAATACTTCCCAATATACAATCCCAATGGGAGGTACCGCACATGAAATCAAAAACTGCGATCGCGATAGTCGGCGTATCGGTATTCGCCGCCGCGTTTACGGCTGCGATGACGCTGCCGCTGCCGAAGTTCGGCGGCAGTGGCTCCGCTCACGCCGCCGATAATGTGACCCGCGTCACGTTCGAAGAGTCTTACTACGACGACGCGCTGCTGATCGCGTCGCCCGATCCGGTGGAGCTGTTCACGATTCGAGCCGAGGGCGGATCGCTTAACGTCTTTAACCGCTATGGCGAGCTTGTACTGACGGAGTCCGTACCCGGCGGCCTTCCGCAAGCAGAGCTGGCGAAACTTATAACGGGCGTGACGGTCATCGGGCACGACGCGATGCTGCGGTTCATCGAAGACTTCGCCGAGTAGCGCGGCTACCCGGTCAGCACTCGCGCACGACGGCGGCGACTTCTAACGGAGCGTTGACCTTGAAGTGCGCGCCGCCGAACTCCGAGTCGTCGCCGTAGCCGTAGAGCGCGGCGACGGCGATCGCGCCGCACTCCAGCGCCGCCTCTATATCGTGCCGCCGATCGCCTACCATAACGGTATGCATTCGTGGGTACCGCGCCATAAGATCGCGCAGCGCGTGCCCTTTCCCGTGGTACGCGCTTCCGCTTTCAAGCGCGTCAAAGCAATCGCGGATCCCCAGCGCGTTCGTTACCAGTTCCTCGTACTCGACGCTGCCGTTACTTAACAGCGCGACCGCGCACCCGAGTTCGCGCAGTTCACGCAGGAGCTGCGGTACGCCGGGGTAGAGCCGGCCTTGCTCACGGAAGACGTCGTACTCGACGTCGGTGTAGAGCCGCTCAAGCTTCGCGTAATCCGTACAATCGGGCGCGATATGTCGGAAGAACACGCTGTATTGCTCGCCGATAAGCGACTTCACGAAGTCGTCGCTTACACGCGGTAACGCGGACGCGTCCAATGTTCGGCGAACCGACTCGAGGATGCACTCCAGCGAGACGGACAGCGTACCGTCAAGATCGAACACAACCAGCGGAGCGTTACATACAGCCATCAGTTAGTACCCTGCTCGAACACGACTTTCTCAGTCTTCGGCACGATGTTTATGTAGCTGACGCCGCGCCCGAAGTGCACGGGCTCGCCGGTCGCCTTGTACGTGAATATGAACGGAGCCGTCGCGGATTTCTTGCTCCACGTGATCTCCGTGTACACGCCTCCGCACGCGTACCAGCCCTCACCTTCCCCGGTTAGCGTGACGTTCAATCGCCCGTACGCGTCGCCCGCGATCTTCGAGATGTTCGTCTTCAGGATCACGACGTTAGTAACCGCGAGTTGCTTAGAGCTTGCGCCGTCGGTCATCGGCTTGCCGTACTCGCTGACGAGGAACGTCGAGGTCGCCGCGTCGTACGTGAACACTCCCGTCTTATACGCGGAGTACGTTACGGAGATCGACGCGATCGCCGTGCCGACTTTCGGGGTGCCGTCGTCGGCGAACGTGAGCGGATCCGCGTAATTGTCCGCGTGGGTTCGCCGGATCTTCGTGCTCGCGTCCAGGTATTCGGCAAGCTTCGCGCCGTTCAGGAACAGGCGATGCTCCATGGCATAGCTTGAGCGGTTCTTGTCGCGGTAGAAGAAGTCGTAAACGGTCGTTACGCCGTCCATGTGGTCGACTTTGCGGTTTTGAAGTTCCGTGTAGGCCTGCGGGCTTCCGCCTGCGTGCACGTAAACCGCGTCCAGACCCTGGGCGAGGTCGATGAAGTAGTGACGCGCACTGCGTACGCTGCCGACCGCCTCTGCGTTCGCGGGATTCTGGAATACTGCGAGCAGCCGCGTGACTCCGCCCTCGGCAAGCGTCTCGAAGATGAGATCTGCGGAGGCGAGTCCGGACATCGGCAGAGCTTCCTTGATGTTGTTGATCATGACAGCGGCGGGTCGAAGCTTTGCGGCGGTCTCGTCAGTGGGAAGTCCGGTAAGCGGGTTAACGGAGCCGTCATACGGTGTAGGCGTCGGCGACGGAGTCGGGCTGGGCGACGGAGACTCCGTCGGGGCGGGAGACGGGCTGGCGGTTACGTCGGCGGTCGGCGCGCCGTTCGTCGGAGTGACGTCCGCGAATGTGATCACGGAGTCCGCCTTGCATGAGGTCAGCACGGCAATCGCGGCGACCGCTGCGCCGATCCGAGTCAAGAACTTTTTCATACCCCTATTATACCACACTTTCACTCATTTGTCAAGACAAATATAACCGTATTGCACAGATGGAAATGTCAATACCATTTGCAACAAAATCTCAAAAAAATTTGCCGCCCCATCTCCGCACCTCTCAACCGAGCCAAACCGCAGCCTAAAACCGGACGCGGACGCGCCAAAGCAGGCTCGCG